>JAOZMR010000268.1 GCA_029934215.1 Pontiellaceae bacterium
AAAGTTGATGCCATTGAGTATCTTAGGATCAAAGAAAAGCAAATCAAGATATTAGAATATGTATCTGAAGCGGCAGTATGGATTCATGTTAAATATGATGTTGATGGATACAGAATTCCTCTGGCATTTGAATATGATTATGCTTTGCGTGGTGGCGATGTGAAAATCCCATACCATGAGAATAATGCTACGCTGCAATCTTCTGATGCGTATGTATGGCATGCATTAAACTCAAAAGGCAGAACTCACAAGGTTGGAATGAAAAAGCAAAATCCGTATGGATTGTATGATATGCAAGGCAATATATTCGAAATGTGCGGAAGTAAACTCATGGGAAAGGCAAAAAGAAAAAACAGACCTTTTGGTCTGGATAGAGATAATCCTGTAAATTCTACTTGGGACGGTTGGCTGTCAGATGGCAAAAATGGGGGTGGACATCAGTATATTGGCCTTGTCTCCGGGCCATCTTTTTTGCATGGACGCTTATATATCAACGGTGACCATGGGATTGGTGTTCAATCGAGCCCTCACACAAACACTGAGCAATATTTTGCTGATCTAGGGTTTAGAGTCGTTCGTTGTGATGAAGGAGCTTATCCAACCGATGGACTCAGACCTTTATCTCCGAAGGAGTATGATCGAGTGATTAAGATTGATAGATCAAATTTTGGAACAAGTTTTAAATGAGTTTCGAGCTAGGAGCAACGAGCGAGGAACTCTCAGCTTGTTGCTCTCAGCTCTTAGCTAAAAAATAAGGAAAAAACATGAAGAATATGAAATTAATAACAGCAATTGCGTGTTTCGCAATGCTAAGCGTGTCAGTAAGTGCGGTAGAAGTTATCATTAAAGATTGCCCAGAAATGAAAGATGCGAAGGTTTTCAAAAGCTCCGCCATCTTTAGGGCGGATCAGGGCAGAACGGGTTGTTTTGATAAAACGGGGGTTGTGAATAAGCCGGCTGTGAAATGGAAAACAGACTTGGGCGGCAAAATCATCTCTTCGCCTGTTGTCTGGGAAGGAACTCTTTTTGTGGGTAGCCCAAAAGGACTGCATGCTTTGGATTCTGAGACAGGGCAAGAAAAGTGGCTTTTTAAAGTAAAAAAAGGTGTGAATTCATCGGTTGCGGTTGCTGACGGATTGGTCTTCTTTATGGGACTGGATAACAGCCTATATGGAGTAACGGTTGCAGACGGCAAAAAGAAATGGGCGGTAAAAGGGGTAGCTCCAGGTTCAGGAACCGGCGTAAAGGGGTTGTCAGGTGCTCCACTGATCGTTTACGGAATGGTTGTTGCTCCTATGGGCCAAAGAAAGGGAACGATTGCCGTGGATTACCAAACGGGTAAAAAAATCTATTCTCTAAAGGAATCCCCCGCTGCTTATGGTGGTCTAGCTGCCTCGAAAGATAGATTGTTTTTACGAAATGGGTACGGCTGGAGTCAGGTGTTTGGATATGAAATAGAAACAGGCAGAACCGTTCTTAATAAAGGTTCGGCATGGATCGGTCCAAATCATGGAGTGTCTGTTAGAGATGGGAAGGTGTATGCCGTAGGAACTCGTGGGGTAATCTGCCACGATGCAACCAATGAATGCGTTCATTTTCACGCTAGAGAAGGAATTCCAAAATGGAATGCCCAGTTATTGCAATATGCTATTGATGATAATGAATATATTGAATCAACAGGCGCTTCTTTATGGAAAGATTTAGTTTTCTGGGGAAATGACCAAGGTTGGTTTTTTGCGTTAGATGACAAAACAGGAAAGGTAAAATGGAAGAAAGAGATAGGTTGTTTTATGCACTCTACGCCTTCCATCGCCGCAAAATCAGGAATTGTTTATTTCGGAACTTATGACAAAAACCTATATGCACTCGATGCCAAAACGGGCGCAGAGAAATGGAAATTCAAAACAGGGGGCATTGTCGATGCCTCGCCATGGATTGAGGACGGGATTGTCTATATTAGCAGTCACGACGGCTTCGTTTATGCATTGGTAAACGAAAAGTAATCCCCCGTAATTGGTGGTGGGTTCAGGGGGGGTGCCACGAAAGAGCGCAGGGAACGCAAAAAAGACGAACTAAGCGTTAGTGGGAGTTTTTGCAGAATGATTGACGGCAGAATGATGGAACGGTTTTTGAAGCGGGCAGGAACGGGTTTGCCCAGCGCTGAAAGCGTAGCGATAAATAATTTTTGTATTCAAAAATAATGAACGAAGAGAATGGTTCGTGAATGAAATTTACGAATGAACAGCCCTTTAGAAGGCCCCATCATTCTGCCGTCAATCATTCTGCAAAAACTCGATCCATCTTCACTCGCAACGGAGCTGGGGACCTGAGGTATTCCGAACGTGCTTTTTGTGCCTTTCTGCGGCAACTCTCGTCTCGCTCCCCATTCGTAAAATTCAAAGAAAAGGTGCCTGTGTGCGAATCTATGAATTTTAGAAAATGAAAAAGAAACGAACAGCTTGTTTCCAAGCACTGGAAGAACCCACCCCGCCCTTCGGGCACCCCTCCCAAGAGGGGAATTTCCGAACACGATTCGGAAACCGCAGTACGAATCGAAAACTTTTCCCGTGCTTGGAAGTTTTTGTTGAGGGGGTGGTATCGTTCAATTTGCGCGATCCTTTAAGAATAAAACGCGATGTCCTATAGACGAAGCGTGAAAATCCTATAAATTATACAGCTATAACCGAAATGGAGAGAAACGATAATGTATATTGTAAAACGATTATTTCTGACACTTACGTTTGGCGCAGCATCAACCGCCTTTTGCGGAACACCGCCGAACGGGATTCCAACCCTTGGAAATGTAAATGAACAAGATTCCTCGGGCGAAACCTATTTGATGAAGGCCGCGCGTTCTGGGAACATCGAGGGCGCAAGGGTGGCTCTTGCGAAAGGTGCGGATGTGAAGGTTCGATCAAACTCGAATTTGGATGCCATTGTTTATTCGGCAATGAATGAGTTTTTTGAAATCACCGAACTGATTCATCAAGCGGGTGTTGATGAATCAAAAGTCGATTTGTCTTATATTTTGAAGTGGGGAAATGATGAATCGGTTGAACAGTTAATCGATCTGGGATGCAACCCAAACTATAAGGGAGTGGGTGGAGTAACCCCGTTGTACGAATCCGTCAGATCTCAAAACAAAAACATCTTCCCTAAGCTGCTAAAAGCGGGTGCGGATATCAATCTGGCGAACGATGATGGCGGAACTGTTTTGCATGCGGCCATTTTTGCAAAGGATAATGAGAAAATCCAATTGTGTTTGGGTGCAAAAGCAAACATCAACCTGAAAAATGAAAATGGGAAAACCCCGTTGTTTTTAGCGGCAGAAGCGAAAAACTATACGCTCATGAAAACCTTGCTTGAGATGGGAGCGGACATCAATGCCACGGATGGCAATAATGCAACCGTTGTTTTTGTGGCGATGGTTACTGACGATTTGGATATGTTTAAAATGCTTTTGAAGTACAGCCCAGATTGTTCCATCAAGTCGGACTGGGGAACCGCGCTAGAATTTGCAGAGAAGAGAAAGTTAACCCGTTTTTCGGAACGACTTAAAAACTAGATTCTACAACATCATAAAAAAGGAGAGAGC
>JAOZMR010000269.1 GCA_029934215.1 Pontiellaceae bacterium
GTCATCTATTTTCCAATGGTCGGAACCCCGACGACGGAGTCGTCGTTTCGCCCCATTTCTGTTTCTACCTATTCGACGCTCTCTACCTGCTCGACCTCCCAGAACTCGCCGAAAACCTTATGCGCGAAGGCTGGAGCTGGATGATGACACTCGGCACAAAAACCTGCACCGAGTTCTTTAAAACAAACGGAAGCTGGTGCCACGCCTGGTCCGCCAGCCCCGCCTACTATCTCTCCAAAAACGCCCTTGGCGTACGGATCTCTGACAATCCGAATTGCGACGACATAGATATTCGCGTGCAGAGTTCACTCGACCGAGCGGAAGGAACCTATCCGCATCCCAAAGGCCCAGTTCATATCAAATGGCACATTGAAAATGGCGTACGAATCTTCGATCGTATCGACGTGCCAGACGGCGTAAACATCTTCTAATTAGTTGGACCGCTTCCGCAATTTAAGAGGACGTGGTGTTCGGTTCCGGCGGGACCCATTGGGAGCGGCCCTCCTTTTGTCTCTTCTCCGTTCACGGTCAGTGACGGAGTGTCAGACCGTGTAAGGACGATGTTGTATATATTGTCGCGGTAGATTCTCCGGATTTTCACTTCAGGCCATGCTTCAGGGAGGCAGGGGCGCAGATGGAGTCCGTCGTATTCGGGCTGTAATCCGAGGAGGTGCTCGGTGACGGCTCGGTAGATCCAGCCAGCTGTTCCTGTAATCCATGTCCCGTTGGCATCACCCGCTCGGTGTGGGTTTTCTGGTCCAAGATATTGGTTGGTCACGGCATATGGCTCAACGCCGCTGCCTGGGTTGCATGGATTGCCGGGGAGAATTTTTTTGAGCGTGGTGTAGGCTTCTTCATGGCGCCCGAGTTTGCAGTCGGCGACAATTTTAAAGGCGTTGCCATGGCAATAAACGGATGCGTTTTCGCAGGTGCCTGGTGTCATGTAGCTGAACATGCCGATACGCGGGTTCTTTTGTTGGCAGGCGGGTTTGCACAATATATATCCAGCGGGCGTGGCGAGCTCGCGCTCGATTAAATCCATGAGTTCCGTTCCGTTTTCGGCAGTCCCGCTCAGTACTGCCCAGGTTTGCATATTGAGAAAGAGGTTGGCGTCGGCGCTTTCGTGAGCGCCCAGTTTCAATCCGTCGTCGTTGAAGCCGCAGATGAAACGATCTTTGTCCCATGCCTGCGAGCGAAGCTTTTCTTTCAGCTCACACGCTTTCGCGCGATAGGTTTCCGATTCGTCGGTGCGGTTGAGTTGTTCAAGCAGATCGGCAAGGAGGTTCGCAGAGTAGATGGTGGCTTCGGTGAGCCAGACGCTTTCGCCGCAGCCTTCGAGCCCTGCGCCATCGATGGTGTCGCACCAGTCGCCGCCGCCCCAGAGACAAAGTCCATGTTCCCCAAGGTTTTCCGTCAAATATTCCAACCCTTGGAAACAGTGGTCGAGAACGGTGCCGATTCGGTCGCTTTTGTAGAACGGAACGTCTCTCTCTAACAAACTGAAGTCGCCGGTTTCTTTTATAACGGCGGTAACGGCGGGAAGAATCCATGCCGCACCGTCGCGATACGGATGCGTCCACGGCGGATTCCACTGGCGAAGGGAGTTGCCATCTTCATATTGGTAGGCGAGACAGATGAGAATGCCGTCGGATGCGGCCTTTGGATTGAAGGAGGCGACAGCGGCGCAGTCCTGAAGCATATCGCGGAAGCCGCGTCCGTAAACGCGTCCCCACTCACGCCCGAGGGAGATCTGGTGCTTGAGCCAGGAGGTGGTGAGCGCGTCGAGGTTGATGTCGCCGATTGAAATCCTCAGCCGATCTTCGCGTTTGGATCGTGCGGTGGTTTTGTCTTCGTTTTGTTGCTCAAATGCGCCGGGTGCGAGCAGCTTTTCGCTCAATACTTTCGCGGCGCCGGGCGTTTCCGCCAGTCCGCTCACGAGGCGGATGCTCGTTTCTTCTCCGGGTGCGAGGTCGAGATTGAACTGGAAAGCAAAACACATCTGCCACTCAAAATTGGTGCCTTGAGATGAAAGCTGTCCAGACTGAACAGCGGCGGGATCGGAGTGTAATCCGTAAACGCCTTTGAACCGGCGATCGGTGCTTTCCCATCCGTCAGGCGCACGGTTGGACACCATAAAGGAGCATCGGAACGGAGTGTTTAATTTTGGAGCAATGTTTTGTATGAGCAAGCCCGAAAGGCTGTCGTCCCAATCATTGATCATACAAGGCGAGTGCGGAAGCTGATTGAATGCGGTCTGCGCGTACGGGAAGAGCTGGATGCGACGTGGCGTGGCGCCAGAATTTTTGACGGTGATTTCCCAGCACTCGGCGGGATCGTCCTCGGCAACGGACAGGGCGAATTCGCAGGTGATGTCATGAAATGAAGAGACAATTCTGGAACGTCCCTGTTCGACGATGGTTTGAAAGGTGTCGAATGCTTCGTTACGGAAGTTGCGATTTGCTGCCCAATATTCGCCGGATTCGGAATCGCGCAGAAAGACGAGGCGATTATCAGTCACGGTTCCGAGGTCGGAGGCTGTCCCGGTGACGTTATGATTAGCTCGAACGCCTGCGGGCGAGTAGTACCAGCTTTTGCCACAGCCGAATTGGTCGATTTGCGCGATGAATGAGTCGTTCCACAGAAAATTGTACCACGGACGCGGTGGATGCATATCTGTGATGGTAAAATCGGAGAAATCGTTGCTAAAGTTCATAAGAAGAAAGAGGGTTTTTGAGTTTTTGAGTGATTAGAATAGCGGAATGGTGGAACATTGAGATAGCTCTAGCAACTTTAATCGAGGAAACACACATCGGACTTTGCTTCTTTGCGCCTAAAAACCAGCCCTCATACAAAAGGCTGATTTTTAAGTTTGCCTCGCAAATTGACTGAGGCCACTTTGACCTGAACGCTCAACGAGTTTGTCGCTTTTATTCCTTTTCGTATACGGATGGTTGTGCGAAGGTTGAGTTTTTAAATCAAAAAAAGAGAAGTAAAAATCAAGAGCGCACATTATAAACGGATTGTACATGATGGTGGTTTCAATGATTTCGGTTGTCGTGTCGGTATTTGGTAGCGAAGAGGTCACGGGTGATCTTTGGCAACACATGCGCGATGGAGGACTGATTACTCAGGAGCAATATCAGCATGTTCTGAAAGAAGGTCGCCTTCAGGGCGGAACAATCGTTAAGGATTCTCCGGTTCCTGAAAAGGAGCAACGCGACTGGCAACAGCTCGCTGAACATCAAGTGATCTCATCAGAAGAACTCGCGTCCCTTCTTTTTAGTGGTTTTGTGCCCAATATGACCGAAGCGGAAAACAGAGCCTTTAAGGAGCTTGCTCCTGTTTATGAGCCTGATCGTTCTAAACGCCTCGGCTACAAATTGCGCCGTAAACATCAGAAAGTGGATTTGATTCGGCTGAAGCACAAAGAGACGATCCGCTGGAGCAAAGAACATGCGGAAGCGGTCAAAAAGGCAAAGGGTTCGGATCTGCCATTGCGGATTGAAAACAAAGATGGACAGATCAGCGAACTCTTTGGAGGCTGGCATTAATTAGTTGAACAATTGCTTTCTATTTCTGGGTTGATTTG
>JAOZMR010000270.1 GCA_029934215.1 Pontiellaceae bacterium
ATGACGAAGTGGTTATAACTCCTGAACTGTTTGATAAATTTGATGTTAATACTGACGGTTATAATATTAATTATATTGAATATACGGAAGATAAAAAAAACTTTATCAAAGAAATTAAAAATAAAATACACACAAGTATTGATAATGACCTTTTTGAAAAAAATAACACCTTAGCTGTATTGAATGGATTAAAACTTTATATTAAGAAATTAAAGACGGCAGCATAAAGAATTAAGGAGAATTAAAATGAAACAATGGAATCCTAGTCCGCATCCTATATCAGATTTAAAAGATTGGAGTTTAAATAAAAAATTAGAAATAAGACCGAGTTTTCAACGACGAGAATTTTGGTCTGAATCGGCAAGAAAAATGTTAATGGATACAATTTTAAATAATATCCCAATGCCTAAAATATATTTATCAACTAAAATTATAAATAGAAGTTCATATAGAGTCGTAATAGATGGACAACAACGAATATCCGCAATTTTAGATTTTTTAAATGATAAATATACTATTGATTTTAATGGTAAAAAGGATATTTCGTTTAATAAACTCTCCGAAGAAGAACAAGGAAATTTTTTATCTTACCGAATTGATTTTAACGAAGGGCTTAATTTTACAGATGAAGAAATTAGAGCTGTTTATTCTAGAATTAATAAATACTCTATTTCATTAAACAAACAAGAATTAAGAAGAGCAGATTATCCTGGTCATTTTTTAGATTTAGCTGGAAAATTATCTGTAAATCCCTTTTTAGATAAAATTAAACTTTTTTCAATTGCCAACCGCAGGCGGTTTGGAGATGCTGAATATTCTTCTGAGTTGTTGGCAGGTATGATTGGAGGGATTCAAAATAAAAAAGAAAATCTAGATGATTTTTATATCAAATATGCTAAATGGAATAATGAAGAAAAAAAAGAATATGAGTCGATATTTCTTAAAGTTATAGAAGATTTAGAATACATAAATTCTAAAATTGATATATCAAAAACTAGATTTAAACAAAAAGCTGATTTTTATTCATTATTCTTTGCTATTTATAAATTACAAAAAGAAGGTTGTTCGATAATAGGAAAAAATATTAGCTATTTAATAAAAGATCTAATGATTTTAAATACTAATATAAGTCCAGAAGCAGAATTCCCAAATATTTTTCAAGATTATGCTATAAAAAATTTGACAGATTCAAATTCAAAGTCAAACAGGGAGTGGAGAATTAAGTTTTTATATGAAATTTTATCAGGAACTTATAAAAATATAGTTCCTGAACATGAAACTTATGATTTATTTTTAGAAATAAAAAGAATTATTGATGATAACGGTGTTTTATATAATGATATATCAAAACTTTCAGAAGCTAACTTAAAATTGAAATGGAAAAATCAATATGAATACCAAATATCAAATGCAATTTTAACTACTTGCGACAAAAAAGGAATTTGATGATGAGAAAAAATATTATTCTTCCTAATATATTAGAAATTGAAGGACAAACTTACTCTTTAGAAAAAAAACCAATTGGTTCTGGGGGAAATGCTAATGTATATTTGTGTAAAAATGAAATTACAGGTGAAGAGTATGCGTTAAAAATACAAGTCAATATTTCCAATAAAATGCTAAAACGATTTAAGCGTGAAATTACTTTTATTCAACAATTAAGTCATGATAATATTATTAAATGTGTTGAAAGTGGTTTTATAAATTGCGATTTTAAAGAACAACAAAAACTAAAAATGCAGATTTCCCATTTATGATTATGGAATTGACTTCTTCAAATTTACTAGAATTTATGAAAAAAGATTTAGAATTAACTTATGAAACTCTTATAGGGCATATGCAAGGATTATTAGATGCATTGGCAAAACTTCATACTTTCGGCATTCATAGAGATATAAAACCTGAGAATATCTTGATTTTTGGAGATAAATGGGTAATTAGTGATTTTGGACTATGCTCTTGTCTTGAAGAAGACATTGATATAACTGGTTCCAATGAAAAACTAGGACCTAAATATTGGATGTCACCAGAGGCTATTAATCGTGTGCTAGGTAAAAAAACAGAAATAATCCCACAGTCTGATGTCTTCCAATTAGCGGCTATTTTTTGGTATATAATTCATAAGACGCACCCGACTGGAATTATTACAGAAGATGATTGGAAGGGAAATAAAAAATTATTTCAACCTATTATTAAAGCTCTGCATCACAATCCTAACAAAAGACCAAAAGATGGAGCTGAATTTTTAGAATGGTTTAATAAAGCAATTTTTGTTGAATGACATAATTATAATTCAGAAAAAACAAAAGACTATATTAAAAAAACAAACGATTAATCTGCATATAATATTATATTTTTTTGTAGATATAGTGTAGTATGAATAGTCGTGTCGGGCTATTTGCGAACTGTGCAATTTGGGGTAATTATGGATAATCATTATGATAAAATTTTTGCGAACTGTGCAACCCCATTCGGGGTTGGCGATATGTGTATGATAGTCCGTAGGTTAAAACCTACGGCTATTCATGTTAAGCCCTATCGGGCTATTTGCGAACTGTGCAATTTGGGGTAATTATGGATAATCATTATGATAAAATTTTTGCGAACTGTACAAATAAATATATAGGAGAAAAATAAATGAAAAATCAAGAAAGAATATTGTTTTCTTTGCCCGGAGGGCATAACATGAATAGCCGTAGGTTTCAACCTACGGACAATATCCCACACCCCAACAACCCCGAATGGGGTTGCACAAAAAGAGGTTAAAAAATGTCAACACATACACAATTATTATATCATATTGTTTTTTCAACAAAGAACCGTCAAAGAGTTTTAGATGTTGAAAATAGAACAAGATTATTAAAATATATTTGGGGAATAGTTAAAAATCAAAAGAGCCATTTGTATCGTATAAATGCAGTTGATGACCATATTCATATATTAACACATATTCATCCAACAATTGCATTGGCTGATTTTGTAAAAACTATTAAAGCCAGTGCTACAAATTGGATTAAATCTGAAAAAATATTTTCACATTTTACATATTGGCAAGAAGGATACGGTGCATTTACATATTCAATAAATGAAAAGGATAATATTATTGAATATATCAAAAATCAAGAAGAACATCATAAACAGATTTCGTTTATTGATGAATATAAAAATATGTTAGATGAGGCAGGTATAGAATATAATGAAAAACGATTGGATTAGTGCAACCCCATTCGGGGTTGGGGATATGTGTGTGATAGTCCGTAGGTTAAAACCTACGGCTATTCATGTTAAGCCCTATCGGGCTATTTGCGAACTGTGCAATTTGGGGTAATTATGGATAATCATTATGATAAAATTTTTGCGAACTGTGCAACCCCATTCGGGGTTGGCGATATGTGTATGATAGTCCGTAGGTTAAAACCTACGGCTATTAATGTTAAGCCCTATCGGGCTATTTGCGAACCATGCAATTATAAACTTTAATGAATAACTTAAATAACATATTACCTTTTTCTAAGGATTTGAATATTTCTGCATTTAGTGGAATGTTTCATGATGTGAAGAATTCTTATAAATTTTATT
>JAOZMR010000271.1 GCA_029934215.1 Pontiellaceae bacterium
CTCTCTTCCGCTTATTCGTTCCTTATCTAAATCTTTTGTGTTCTCTGCGCTCTCTCGTGGCTAAAATTCTTCTATTTTCCAATATTTGGAACCCTTTTCTCCCAATCGGCAATCTCCATTCGGCAATGCTCCTCCTCTCTCGTGGCTAAAATTCTTCCGCGCATGAACGGTCCCAAGATCAATTCAACCAAGGAACGAGGCTGGAAGCGCTCGTCTACGTTTTATGAAAATTCTTCTGTTTTCCAATCCTTGGAACCCTTTTCTCCCAATCGTCAATCGGAAATCTTCAATCGGAAATGCCTCTCCCTTCTCTATTCGTTGTGCAACCAGCTCCATGTCAAAAACATTTTCACTATCTGGACATTCCAGCCTGAGGTGGCGTCATTCAACTTACGAGGCAAATCTCTGAAACGGGCGTTTTGTGTGAGGCTGAAAAATGGGCTCTATGTTCTCGTTCGGTCAAGGGTGCGGTACTGAATTGCTTCGGCGATATGAGAGGTGCCGATGGTTTTCTTTCCTTCCAAATCTGCGATAGTTCGGGCCACTTTTAGAATGCGGTCATAGGCGCGGGCACTAAAATTCATTTCCGATACTGCGGTTTTTAGCAATTGCTTGGCGTCTTCGTCCGGACAGCAATACTCGCGAGCTTGTTTCGGCTGCATGTCTGCATTGCAATGGATGTGATCGTTCTCTTTATAACGAGTTTGCTGGATGGTGCGTGCGGCAATGATCCGTTCGCGGATGGCGGCGGACGGTTCGCCTTTTTCAAGATCGGTCAGCTTTTGGTAGTCAACGGAAGGAACCTCGATGTGTATGTCGATGCGGTCGAGCAGTGGACCAGAGATTTTATTTTGATAGGTCTGGATTTGTCTCGGCGTGGAGGTGGATCGTGGGTCATCCGGGAAGTAGCCGTCGGGGGTTGGATTCATTGCGGCGACGAGCATGAAGCGGCAGGGAAAGGTGACGCTTGCGGCCGCTCGCGCAATGGTCACTTCACCATCTTCGAGCGGTTGCCGTAGCACCTCTAGCACGTTGCGATTAAACTCGGGTAGTTCATCGAGAAAAAGAACGCCGTTGTGCGCCAGACTCACCGAGCCGGGCATAGGATGCGTCCCGCCGCCGAGCAGCCCTGCGTCGGAAACGGTATGATGCGGCGCATGGAACGGACGTGTTGCGACCAGCGATTCGTTCGCATCGAGTTTCCCTGCGATGCTGTGAATTTTGGTGGTTTCCAATGCTTCTTCAAGGGACATCGGCGGCAGGAGGGACGGCACTCGCTTGGCGAGCATCGTTTTCCCTGTTCCGGGCGAACCAATCATTAATATATTGTGTCCGCCTGCCACAGCAACCTCAACGGCTCGTTTCGCATACTCCTGTCCCTTCACATCCTCGAAATCTGCCAAATAGCGGTTGTGCTGGCGAAATGTCTCAACCAAATCCACCTCGTGCGGTTTAAGCTTGAGATCGAGATTCAGAAAATCTGCGGCGTCGCGCAGATTCTTAATCGCAAAAACCTTAATACCATCAACAACCGCCGCCTCTTCCGCGTTTCCTGCCGGAACCAAAATGGCTTTTCGACCTGCGTTACGCGCCGCTAACGTGATCGGCAACACGCCGCAGACCGGACGCACAGACCCTGAAAGCGCGAGTTCGCCGACAATACAAGCGCGAGCCAGAAGGTCGTGCTTGATATCCTCTTCCGCCGCAAGCATCCCAAGCGCAATCGGCAAATCGAAGCTAGGCCCCTCCTTCTTGATGCTCGCCGGGGCGAGATTAATCGTCACGCGCCCCTTCGGCGGCTTAAATCCAGAATTGAGTAGAGCCGTGTTCACACGGTGCTCACTCTCCTTCACCGCAGCATCAGGAAGCCCGACGATTAGGGTCTTTGGTTCACCATGTCCACTATTAACCTCGATCTCCACCGTATAGGCATCCACCCCATACACCGCACCCGAAAACACCTTTGCCAGCATTTAATTCTCCTTATAAAACAACCCCTATTTGAACACGAACGGCGCGAAGCTTCCAGTGCCGTATTGATATGTTTCACGTTTCGGTCGCCTGAGAAGAGTTTTTCCCTTGTTTTATAAGCAAAATTTACCATCATGGGCGCCTGATTTTTCACCCCAACAAAAAGGATTTAGTTATGAAAGAAGTAAAAAAAGTAGCCCTACTCACCGCTGGCGGCCTCGCCCCATGCCTCTCCTCCGCAATTGGCGGTCTCATCGAGCGATACACAAAAGATCATCCCGCCATCGAAATCATCTGCTACACCGGCGGATACAAAGGTCTACTGCTCGGTGAATCCATCGAGGTCACGCAACAAATCCGTGAGAACGCATCCGTCCTTTACAAACACGGCGGAAGCCCAATCGGCAACAGCCGCGTGAAACTCACAAACATCAAAGACTGCGAAAAACGCGGACTCGTCAAAGAAGGCGAAAACCCGCTCAAAGTCGCGGCAGCCCAGCTCATTACAGACGGCGTGGACGTGCTTCACACCATCGGGGGCGACGACACAAACACGACCGCCGCAGACCTCGCAGCATACCTCGCAGAAAACGACTACGAACTCATCGTCGTCGGCCTGCCAAAAACCATCGACAACGATGTATTCCCAATCAAACAATCCCTCGGTGCATGGACAGCCGCTGAAGAAGGCGCAAAATATTTCGCAAACGTCGTGGCAGAACACAACGCAAACCCGCGCATGCTAATCATCCACGAAGTGATGGGACGCAACTGCGGATGGTTGACCGGCTACACAGCGAAGGTCTACCACGAGAACCTCACAGAACTCGACTTCCTTCCACAGCTCGGACTAAGCAAAGAACGCAAAGACGTTCACGCCATCTTTGTTCCAGAAATGGCCGTAGACCTTCAAGCAGAGGCAACACGTCTGAAACAGGTGATGGACAACTTCGACAACGTGAACATCTTTATCTCCGAAGGGGCAGGACTCGACTCGATCGTAAAAGAGATGGAAGCCGCTGGACAAGATATTCCGCGCGACGCATTTGGGCACGTAAAACTGGATGCCGTAAACCCTGGGCAGTGGTTCGGAAAACAGTTCGCAGAGCTCCTTGGAGCCGAAAAAGTTCTGATCCAAAAATCTGGCTACTACGCACGAGCTGCCGCATCTAACGAAGCCGATCTCAAACTGATCATTGCCTGTTGCGACAAAGCGGTTGAGTGCGCGCTCGCCGGCATCGGCGGAGTCATCGGAGAAGATGACGACAAACACGACGAACTACGCGCCTGCGAATTCCCGCGCATCGCTGGCGGCAAACCATTCGACATAGACGCCTCATGGTTCAACGAACTACTCGCAGACATCGGGCAACCTAAAGGAGAAAAAGTCGAAGTCTCCCATTGAGAGGGAGTAGTGGAGTGGTGGAGTGAGGGAGTTGTGGGAGAGGGAGAGATGTTGGGAGCTTGAAGCTCCCGCCACTTTCCCTTTCGTTGCGCAACTCGCCTTCGATACTACAGCTGTTTTGATCACGAATTTACACGTCGCGATAGGATAAGTCCAGTATGTCGGGAAAAATGAAACCGTAAACATAATGAAAGATATA
>JAOZMR010000054.1 GCA_029934215.1 Pontiellaceae bacterium
CGAGAAAAAGCCCGCAGAGATGATTTCCGCCGGTTGAGTTGATTTCAGAGTTGCCGCGAGTCAGTTTATAATGTTTTATTTTCTCACCTGTTGGGTTGGTTTTTGATTGGATTGTCCGGCTAGATTAGCCGTTCCAACCCAACAGGTAACGCATATTTTTTAGAAATTATCTAACGGATTCAGGGTGATGTTTATAGGCTTTTCATGTAGGTCGTTAACTGATTTATCGCATGGTTGTCAAAAACAAGAAAGGAAACTGCAAGCTTGAATACGGTTTTTGGGTTTCTCGAAAAAACTTGATTTAAGTTGTTTTATAATAAGAACTGCTGACTGGGGAAGCGCTGGTGTTGTTCATGGCGCCAATACTCGACGGCGTTTTAGCTTCTTTGTGATGGTGCTCGCGTACAGTCGCATGATGTATGTGGAGTTTGTTCTATCGGAAGCTCAGGATCAGTTTTTACGCTGTCACGAGCGTGCATTTGAGTATTTCGGTGGCGTTCCAAGGTCTGTAATGATTGATAATCTGAAGGCAGGCGTTCTATCGCATCCGCTGGGAGAGAAGCCCATTTTTCATCCGAAGTATATCGACTTCGCCAACCACTACGGCTTCGAGATCTCCGCCTGTACTTTTTTGCGTGCACTAAAAAAGCCCATCCTTGCGGATGGGCTTTTTAATGAAGACTGTTGAGGTTTACTCAGCTTCGGCTGCGGCGTCTTTTTCTGCCATCGCCGCTCTTCGGCTGAGGCGGATCTTTCCGTCGCGGTCAACATCAAGGACTTTCACTGGCATGATGTCGCCTTCTTTGCAGATGTCCTCAACTTTACCAACGCGGAAGTCGGCGAGCTCAGAGATGTGTACAAGACCATCTTTGCCCGGAAGGATTTCTACAAAGGCACCAAAATCACGAATCGTTTTTACAGTTCCGTCATAGATTTTTCCAATCTCAGCTTCCGCACAGATTCCGTTCACGACTTTGAGCGCGCCTAGCATCGCCGCTCCATCGGAGCTGAAGATGCTAACGGTTCCGTTCTCTTCAACATCAATCTGTACACCGTAGGTTTCGGTGATGCCACGAATGACTTTTCCGCCGGGTCCAATCAAGGCTCCGATCTTTTCAGGATCGATTTTGACCATTTCAACCCGAGGTGCATGGTTGCTCATCTCTTTGCGCGGTCCGTCGATGACTGTTTGCATGAAGTCGAGAATTTCTAAACGACCTTTAAGTGCCATTGCGAATGCGCCTTCGACTTGATCCCAGTTGAGTCCTGCAACCTTGAGGTCAACCTGGAAGGAGGTGATTCCTGTGCGGGTTCCGACAACTTTGAAGTCCATGTCGCCACAGTGATCCTCGGTTCCGAGGATGTCGATCACGAGATCGGATTGTTCTTTGCCGTCTGTGAAGAGACCCACTGAGATGCCAGCAACGGGCGCTTTGATCGGTACACCGGCGTCCATTAGGGCGAGTACGCCAACACAGGCGGAGGCCATAGAGGAGGATCCGTTGGATCCCATGATCTCGGAAACGACGCGGACTGCGTATGGGTAGTCGTCTGGAAGGATCGGAACGATCGAGCGTTCGGCCAGATTACCGTGACCAATTTCACGACGGCTTGTGAACCCTAGGCGTCCACATTCTCCCACGCTGTATGGAGGGAAGTTGTAGTGTAGCATGAATTGCTTCTCGTTGGGTCCGCCGGTGACGGCATCCATCGATTGAGAATCTTTTTTGGGTCCAAGTGTGATTGTTGCGAGTGCCTGTGTTTCTCCGCGACCAAATACAGCCGAACCATGTACTCGCGGCAGTACGCCGACTTGACCTTTCAGTTCGCGTATTTCGTCGAACCCTCGTCCGCCAATACGCATTTTTTTGTTGAGCACGTTGTTGCGGAGGGTTTCAATTTCTAGGGAGTGGAATGCATGACCGTAGTCTTCGTCGGTCATTTCTGGGAACAGTTCAATCATCTGTTCTTTGATTTCAGCCTTTAGTGCGTCCATTGCTGCGTGGCGTTTGAGTTTTGCACCTTCCGCGAGGATCGAGCTGAATTTATCACCCGCGAGTTCGCGTGCTTTGTCGAGGAGTGTGGTGTCTTTTTCCTCTACGACCACTTTCCATTCTGGAAGACCCAGCTGTTTGCGCAGTTCAAATTGAGCCGCGATGATCGGTTGGATGGCTTCGTGCGCAAATTTCATTGCGGCAACAAACTCGGCTTCTGGGATTTCGTTCGCAGATCCTTCAATCATCATTGTTTTATCAACGGTACCAACGTAGGTAAGATCGAGATCGCTTTTAAGCATGTCTTCGTGGGTTGGGTTGATGAGAAGTTCGCCGTTAACACGAGCCACACGAACACCACCGATTGGTCCACCGAAGGGAAGTTCGGTGAGCATCAGCGCGGCGCTGGCTGCGTTGATGCTGAGGAAGTCGCACTCGCGGGTGCAGTCTGTTGCCATGAGAGTGTTGTGGATCTGCACTTCGTCGTAGAACCCTTCAGGGAACAGAGTACGGATTGGACGATCCGTGACGCGCATGGTGAGGATTTCCGACTCGGATGGGCGGGACTCACGCTTGAAGTATCCGCCAGGGAAACGACCTGCGGCATAAAATTTCTCACGATATTCGACCTGAAGCGGGAAGAAATCGCACCCCTCGCGCGACGCACCCGTTGTGACCGCCGAAAAAAGGACGTTTTCGCCAAATTGACAACTAACAGCTCCGTTCGCCTGTAGTGCGAGGAGACCTGATTCAAAACTCATCGGCATGCCGCCGACTTCGAACTCTATTTTTATTGCATCTTTCATTCTTTTTTTCCTTACTTTCTACATCCTGTTTTTTAGCAAGAGCCAACGAGGCCGGATGCGTGTGCCTCTCACATACACAATTAAAAACCGCCGAGGGCGGTTTTTAACAAGAAGCCCCGCAGAACTGCGGGGCATTCATAACAAACTTAGCGGCGAAGACCGAGGCGCTTGATCAAATCTTGATAGCGCGTGACATCTTTCTTCGTCAAATAGCTAAGCAATTTGCGGCGTTTATTCACCATTGTAAGCAGTCCACGGCGCGAGCTGTGGTCTTTTTTATGCATCTTGAGATGCTCGGTTAATTCCGCAATACGTTTTGTTAGCAACGCAACCTGAACTTCCGGTGACCCGGTGTCGCAATCGCTTTGCTGATACTCTTTTCTTACTTCTGCTGTAGCTTCCTGATCCACTATGGACTCCTTCTCTAAAATCTATTTTTTGTTTCTACTTGAATTGCGTAATATACAGGCGCTCTAAAGCGATGTAAACCGCAATGTTAAAATAAAATAAAAAGGGAGCCAAATCTGACTGATTTCACTCTACATCCACGAACGAGAAGAGGCAGACTTGAAAATATCGAATTTCGAAGTTGGTAAATTCCCATCCTCCGCTATTCTGCAATGCCACGCTTCGTCATTCGCCGCTCGGAATACCATGCCACATCTGGAGTTTTCACGTTATGAATCCATTCGACAAATTCATCGACCAACTACACGACTTCCTCGACTATAAAAAGGAAACAGGTTTCCAAACCCTGGAAATTTCGCCAGAAACACTCGCCGAGCTTTGTTCAATCGAAACGCCAAACGTTGCAACGCGCCAAGCACCA
The DNA here is from genome assembly GCA_029934215.1 of Pontiellaceae bacterium. Taxonomy (GTDB): domain Bacteria; phylum Verrucomicrobiota; class Kiritimatiellia; order Kiritimatiellales; family Tichowtungiaceae; genus Tichowtungia. The sequence goes on from JAOZMR010000054.1 coordinate 3,630, forward strand.
CCAGCCCCCGCAACGAAAAGGCCCACCCTGAGCCGACCCGTTATCGAAATAAAACCGAAAGAAAACAACGTCATCACAGGGAAAACCCTCGAAGAACTAACCGATCAAATTCGCACCTGTTCAGCCTGTCCACTGCACACCACACGCAAAAACACCGTTCCCAGCGAAGGAAAACCCACTCGGCCGGACATCCTGTTTGTAAGCGACTTTCCGGACGACGAAGAAGACGAGCAGGGTCAATTCTACGTGAGTGAAGCCGGAAAACTCCTCGAAAAAATGATCGGAGCCATGGGTTACAAACGCGACAACACATACATCACAAACCTCGTTCAATGCCGTCCGCCAAACAATCGCATCCCCCATCAGGACGAGATACTCGCCTGCACGCCCTACATCAAAGCGCAAATTGCACATCTCCAACCGAAGCTAATCGTTGCGCTCGGCAAAATCGCTGTCGAAGGACTCCTTAACAAAAAAGTGGCCATCACTCGACTCCGCGGAACCTGGCAAACCTACGACGGCATCGACCTCATGCCAACCTTTCACCCAGGCTATCTCCTTAAAGTCCCGGCGAAAAAACGGGAAGTCTGGACAGATCTACAAGCCGTCCTCGCTAAACTCGGGAAAACACCCCCATCCAAGAAATAGTTAAACACAGGAAAAAACTTCCAAACCTTGGACGTTTTACCCCTCTCCAAAAATCATCTCCTTCTCGCCATTGCCTTTACGCCTTTCTCCGAGTACGGTCTCTGTTATGAAAATACTACGCATCCTTTTTATTATTCTACTCGTTACCATCGCGCTGCTCGGACTCGGGCTGCAAGCCTTTCTCAGTAAAGGCCTCACAACCGCTCTGAACCACACCGTTTTTCCTAGAGTGAAAACCCAGTACGGTCTCGACATGAGCGTCGAAAACGCATCGGTGAATCTACTGAAAGGCTGTGCCGAATTGCAGGGTTTCGCCGTGCGCAATCTAGCAAACTACGAAGAACCCGTATTACTCACGTTCGACCAATGTCGACTCGACATAGAAATGACATCGCTGATTAAGCGCGCTCCGATCGTCATCAAACTCGTGGAGGGCACAGGCGCAAAATTAATCATCGAGCGGAGTAAAGAAAAAACATATAACATTAAAGAGCTGGCTGACACGTTCCTACCAACAGAACCCGCGATCGAACCCGCAAAACCAATATCCCAACCCGCTCCCGCCCCCGCAAAGGAAAAACCGGCAACCGATCTTGTTGCAGAAAAAAGCGAAATCATACCCATTCACATTCGTCGCATCGCGATAGACGCAACCGTACTATACGCCGATTCCAAACGAGGTCGAAAAATCCCACTCAACCTTCGACTCACCGCAAGCGACATATTCACCATTCCCAGCAACGAACAACCCGACAGCTTAGTCGTCCTTCGCGGCTCACTTGCCGACGATAAAAACTCGTTCATCACCGACCTCAACGCAATCGTTGCGCCGCTGGTCGACCCCGACAACCCGACCTTCAACGCAAGCGGAAGCGTTCTTGGCATTGACGCCGAGATCCTGCAAGAACTACTCGACAAGAACGACATGGCGAGTGGACCCTTCTCCATTAAGCCCTCCATCGCCTGCAAAAAAGGAGACCTCGAAGGCTCGAAAATCGACCTCGAGCTAACCAACCTCGAACTCTACGGAGCAAACATCGGCGACACAGCACTAACACTTCCAATCCTTGGAACGCTCAAAAAACCGAGGGTAGACCTAACAGCAGCTCTTCAAGTTCTTTTCTCAGAACAATCCGTCAGCATCATCAAAAACATCGGACTCAAGGAACTCGGCGTTCAGCCCGACGACGGGACAACAAACAAGCCATCCATCACTAAAACCATAAGCAATGTACTCGTCGAACAACTCAAAAAAAACGTAAAAGAGGTCGACTCCGTTGATAAAGACGACTTAAAAGGAATGATCAACAGCCTTTTTGGAAACTAAACCATGACACCACTACACATCTTGACACTCACACTCGCCTCCTACCTAATCGGTTCCATACCATTTGGTCTACTTCTCGCAAAAACGAAAGGCATCGACATTCGCACACAAGGTAGCGGAAACATAGGCGCCACCAACGTCCTGCGCTGTCTAGGCAAGCCGATAGGCATCACCTGCTTTATCCTCGACGTCCTTAAAGGCTACCTACCCGCATTCCTTTTTCCAATGGTTGGAAACATCGCCACCGATTTTCCAAGCATTGGAATCCTCTTTGGAATCGCCGCAATTCTAGGCCACAACTTCCCCGTATTTCTCAAATTCAAAGGCGGCAAAGGAGTCGCCACTAGCGCGGGCGTACTCTTGGGTGTTGCACCGCTCGCCGTCGGCATCGGCATCCTCGCCTGGGCGACAATCTTCTTCACCTCTGGCTATGTCTCCCTCGGCTCCATCATCGCCGCGCTCGTCGTTGCCATTGTTGGATGGGTTCGCATAAACAACTACGGAATCGTCATTGCCAGCGCACTCACCCTACTCAGCGCACTCGCCATTTGGCGTCACCGCGCAAACATTCAGCGGCTGATCGCAGGAACAGAAAACAAATTCCAACGCAAAAAGTCACGTTCCATATAGTGCGAGTGAATAAAAATGGCTCTTGTTAATTTGCAAAACATTCAAATCGCATTCGGCGGCCCACGGGTTCTTGACGGCGTAAACCTGTTGATCGAGCTGGGCGAAAGGATCTGCCTGCTCGGTCGTAATGGAGAGGGAAAATCAACGCTTCTTAAGGTTTTGAGCGGCACACTAGTGCCGGATGACGGAGGGTTGATTGTTCAGAGCGGCGTGCAGATTGCGTGCCTAACGCAGACGGTTCCGCAGACACTGCCAGGAACAGTGTTCGAGCTGGTTTCCAAGGATTGGAATCATGAACATGCGTTGGATCATCCGGTCGAAAAGGTGATCTCGCTGATGAATCTTGATCCGACACAACCATTTAATGAGCTTTCAGGCGGAATGCGTCGCCGAGCTCTGCTTGCACAGGCGCTAGTGAACGATCCCGAGGTGCTGATTCTCGATGAACCGACGAACCATCTCGACATTGAATCGATCCAATGGTTGGAAAACTTCTTGCTCCGCTGGCGCGGTACGGTTCTGTTTGTGACGCATGATCGCGTCTTTTTGAGGAAACTTGCGACTCGCATCGTGGAGCTCGATCGAGGAAAACTAACGAGCTGGGAGTGCGATTATCCGACATATCTAAAACGTCGGCAGGCATTGCTGGATGCCGAGGAAGGGCAACGGGCGGAATTCGATCGCAAGCTTGCGCAGGAAGAGGTTTGGATTCGCAAAGGAATCAAAGCGCGTCGTACGCGCAACGAGGGACGCGTTCGCGCACTCGAAAAGATGCGAGGCGAGCGCTCACAGCGGCGCGAGCGGACGGGAACTGTGAACATGCAGTTGCACGAAGCTGGAGCGTCTGGACGAAAAGTGATCACGGCAAAGGAAATTTCCTCCGGCTACGATGGCGAAGACATTATCCAAAACTTTTCAACGGAGATTTTACGCGGCGACCGGATAGGTGTTATGGGACCAAATGGTTGCGGGAAATCGACACTTCTCAATACATTTCTCGGGCATCTCGAACCGAGGACAGGTGAAGTCCGGCACGGGACGCGCCTCGAAATCGCCTATTTCGATCAGCACCGCATGAAGCTCGACGAGACAAAAACAGTGAAATTCAATTTATGCGGCGACAATGAATATGTGCAAACGAACAGTGGGCGACAGCATGTATTGAGCTATCTGCGTAACTTCCTATTTTCGCCCGCCGATGCCGAACAACCTGTTCGTTCGCTTTCGGGAGGTGAGCGCAATCGGCTGATGCTCGCCAAGCTTTTTGCCAAGCCATCCAACGTACTGGTCCTCGACGAACCGACGAATGATCTCGATGTTGAAACGCTCGATTTGCTCGAAGAATTGTTGGCAGAATATCAAGGAACCGTTCTGCTCGTTAGCCACGACCGAGCCTTCATCAACAACGTCGTCACCTCAACCATTGTCTTCGAAGACGGCCAAGTCGCAGAATACGCTGGTGGCTACGACGACTGGCTTTCACAGAGAGCAGAAATTAAAGATCAGAAGGCAGAAAACGGAGAACAGAAGACAGAGAAAGCTCGGACACGGAAGCTCTCGAACAAGGAGCGATACGAACTTGAGGAACTCCCAAAACGGATTGAGAAGCTCGAAGCGGAGCTTGAAGAACTGCACGCGACCCTGAACGATCCAGAATTTTACCGACGTCCGCCCGATCAAATCAAACCCGTCACCGAGCGTGCAGAGGTCGTTCCATGCGAGCTCGAAACTGCCTACGAGCGCTGGGCGGAACTCGACGAACTATAAAAAAGTGAGTCACAGATTGGAGTTCAAGCGTTATCACCGTTGTTTTCAGGGCTGGACTCTCAAAGCCGCTCATGCTTCGGATTTCGATTAACCAGAACCGATTGTCGTCGCCCCGATACCGAGCCCCACGAGAGACTCGGCGCACGTTCCGCAAAAGAGAAACCAACCTCATTATCCATTACACCAGTCGGCATCTCGACGATTTCAACCACACCATCAACCGCCATACCCGCAAGAACCATCTCACCATCCACAGGAAGGTCCATAACAACAATGCAAGTGTGCTGAGTCGTAAGCGCATCACTATTGCGAACCGTCACTCGCAGATCCATAACAGGAATCAAATCATCCTTCCAAGGAACGATCCCCTGAAACATCCCCTGATTCTTTGAAAACGGAACGACTGGGACATAACCAATAATTTCACGGATTCTATCGATCGGCATAGCATACTCCTCGTCCCCGATCACAAAAATCAAATATCTACAGGTCCCTATTGCGCTCATTTTTCGTCCTCATAAAAAGAGAGTACACGCACATTTATCGCGTCTCTTCTTCCATTTTGTATTCTATTTTTATCGGCAGTTGAAGGGGAAAGTTAAACCGCATCGCCCTCATTGCATAGAACCGCCTCATCTACGGAAGATTGTTCCGGTACAATATGCTTTAGACAAAAAGCAAGAAAACCTTAATGCGAAAAAGTATCGGGGCGACAGGATTCGAACCTGCGACTTCTACACCCCCAGCGTAGCGCTCTACCAGACTGAGCTACGCCCCGACATTTCTAAGCCGCAAGAAATTACCACTCTCTACCCCCTTCGGTCAACGCGTGATTAGAAAAAAACTAAAGTGGAACTTGAAACGCGAACAAATTCCCCTTTAACTAAACGGACTATGCAAATTAATACAACAGCAAAAAAACTCGCAGAACTATACACAACCGGTCACGAAGACCGTCCAGACAACGTTCTTTGGAACTATCCTGCCGCTGATCAAGTGGTGCGTGCGCTCAAAACACTCATTCACGTAATGTTTCCTGGAACCTTCTCCGCAGAGACCGAAAACTTGGAGTCTCTTTTTAACAAACAACTACTAAACGTCTACGATCTACTCCTGCCAGAAATCGAACGTGCAATCCCATTCCGCTGGCTCGCCGCTGCCGAACAGGACGCAAAACCAATCGACGATATAAAAGGTGAAGCCAAGCGTTTGATCGATCTTCTCCTCGCCGAGCTTCCGACCGTACGCGAAACAATCATTGACGACGTAGTTGCCGCTTACAACGGCGACCCAGCAGCACTCAGCTACGCAGAAGTAAAACTCGCCTACCCAGGTCTCCTCGCAATCACCTCGCACCGCATCGCCCACGAACTGTATCGACTCGACGTACCGATCATCCCACGCATCATGAACGAATGGACGCACGCAAAAGCAGGAATCGATATTCATCCAGGTGCCACGATTGGGCGCGGCTTCTTCATCGACCACGGAACCGGCGTCGTCATCGGCGAAACCACAAAAATTGGAAGCGGCGTAAAAATCTATCAGGGAGTAACCCTCGGCGCAAAAAGCTTTCCTCTCGACGCAAACGGCAACCCCATCAAGCATATCCAGCGACACCCGACCGTTGAAGATCACGTAATCATCTACTCAAACACAACCGTGCTCGGCGGCAAAACCGTCATCGGGCACAACTCAGTTATCGGCGGAAACGTATTTCTCATGGAGAGCATTCCGCCCCACAGTTTTGTCACAAAAAACGAGGCAGGATCAACCGTTCGAACCAAAGATATATCCGGTTTATCTGGTCGTTATTGAATTGCTGATCAAAAAACTTAAAAAAAACTCGACTCTCCCCACGCAATCCCCTACATTCCCTCGCTTTTAAGACCCTTTCAGGAGCACACTATGCCGAAAATGAAAACAAAAAAGACTGCAGCAAAACGTTTTAAGAAAACGGCCACCGGAAAACTCAAGTTTTCTCACATGGGCGGCAGTCACATTCTGACCAATAAAAACCGCAAACAGAAGCGCCGTCTAGGTAGCCGAGCCATCGTGGACTCAGCCGACCATAAGCGCATCGCGAAAACCATCCCATACGCTTAATTTCTAAGGAGTACAACCATGCCAAGAGCAACAAACGCACCGGCGTCAAAACGTCGCCATAAAAGCCGTCTCAAACTCGCTAAAGGGTTCCGCGGTTCACGAAGTAAACTTTTTCGTCAAGCGACTGAAGCCGTAGATCGTGCACAAGCAATGGCCTTTGTGCATCGCAAACAGAAAAAACGCAACTTCCGTCGTCTCTGGACTGTCCGCATCAATGCGGCATGCCGGACAAACGACATGGTTTACTGTCGTTTCATCGAAGGTCTACACAAAGCCAATGTTTCCATAAACCGGAAAATGCTTTCCGAAATCGCGATCTACGACGAAGCCGGCTTCACCAAACTCGTTGAAACCGCAAAAGCAGCCCTTGCTTAACCAACCACCCGTAAACAAAGAAAGACCGATCACCCGATCGGTCTTTTTCGTGTCCTCATAAAACGCTGTGCAAAAACGCATAAAGAACACCAACAACCCATGAAAACAGAGATCAAGAAACTACGCACAGAACTCGAACGTCACAACCGACTCTACCACATTGAGAACACCCCAGAAATCACCGATCGCGAATTCGATCTCATGCTACGCAAACTAGGAGAACTCGAAAAACAATCCTCCGAACCCATCGACCCAAACTCCCCGACCCAACGGATCGGCGGCGAACCAATAGACGGATTCAAAACCGTCCCTCACGCAGCACCCATGATGTCTCTAGGCAACAAATTCAACGAAGAAGAAGTTTTTGCCTACGCAGAAAAACACGGCGGACCCTTCATTCTCGAACCAAAAATCGATGGAATTTCCATCTCAGTCCGCTACGAAAACGGAAATTTCACCCAGGCTCTCACCCGAGGCGACGGCGAACGCGGCGACGATGTATCTGCCAACATAAAAACCATCTCCAGCTTACCCCTCCGCCTCCAAACCGCCAACCCGCCCCGCCTATTCGAAGTACGCGGCGAAGTCTATATGACCCGCAACGGATTCACCGCCCTCAACAAAAAACGGCAAGAAGCAGGCCAAGAACAATTTGCCAACCCTCGCAATGCCTGCGCAGGGTCCATGAAAAAACTCGACCCACGCGAAGTCGCAAAACGCCCGCTCGACATCATCTTCTACGCAACCGGCAAGCTCGACGGCATCGAATTCGCCACCCACCGCGAACTACTCAACACCTTAAACGCCTTCGGCTTCAAAACCGCCACCACCTCACCCACCTGCACAACAAGTTCCGACCTTTGGAAGAATATCGAAAAACTCGACAAAATGCGCGACGAATTCGACTACGAAATCGACGGCGCCGTCATAAAAATCGACGATCGCACCCGCTACACCGAACTCGGCGGAACCGCAAAATTTCCCCACTGGGCCACCGCCTACAAATACCCGCCCGAACAAGCCGAAACACGTCTCAAGGACATCACCATCCAAATCGGTCGCACCGGCGTCCTAACACCAGTCGCCGAACTAGAACCCGTCCAACTCGCCGGGACCACAGTCAAACGAGCCACCCTCCACAACGATGACGAAATCCAGCGAAAAGACATCCGCATAGGCGACCGCGTACTCGTCGAAAAAGCCGGCGAAATCATCCCCGCCATCGTCCGAGTCATCACCAAAAAGCGAACCGGCAGCGAACAACCCTTCAACATGCAGACCGCATGCGAAGCCATCGGAATCAACCCCATAAAAAACGAAGGCGAAGTCGCATGGCGGATCGACGACCTCCACCACCCCGCCATGCTAAAACGCTGGATCACCCACTTCGCATCGCGCAACGGAATGGAGATCGACGGACTCGGCGAATCCAACGTAGAGCGACTCGTCGATGCAGAACTCGTTAAAAGCCCCGCCGATCTATACACCCTCGAAAAAACGCAACTGCTCGCCCTCGAAGGATTCAAAGAAAAAAAAGCAGCAAAACTCATCGCAGGAATTGAACAAAGCAAAACCCGCTCCTTCGACCGCATCATCTATGCACTTGGGATCCGCCACGTCGGAAGCGGCTCAGCACGAATCCTCGCCGCCCAATTCCCAACCATCGGAACCCTCACCTCCGCCGACATCCAAACCTTGGAAAAGATCCGCGATATTGGACCCATCGTCGGCAACAGCATTGTCGAATTTTTCCAAGCCTCGGAAAACAAAACCCTCATCGAACAACTTCAAGCAGCAGGCATCAACCTTCAACAAGCAGCAAACGGAAGCGACGAACTTGCGGGTCAAACCTTTGTAATAACCGGCACAATGAAAACCCTCTCACGCAACGAAGCCGGCGAACGGATCCGCGAACGCGGCGGAGCCGTCAGCTCCAGCGTCTCCAAGAAAACCGACTACGTCGTAGCAGGTGAAAAAGCAGGCTCCAAACGAACCAAAGCCGAAGCCCTCGGCATAACCATTCTGAACGAAACCGCCTTCTTAAAACTCATACAAACAGACTCCACACACCCTAAACAAAAAGAACCAGCAAACCAGACAGAACTTTTTTAACCACTACTCTTAGGTTTTATCTCACAAATTGAATTGCGCCAGCTCAGATGTGGATACTCAGATATAGGAAACGTTATCGCTAGAGGAACTTCGGAGGACGTCATAGAAGAGTGAGATAACTGACACCCCATTCAACTTGCGAGACGAAACTCAAAAAGCACCGAATGGAGAAGGGAGAGCGCTATCGGTTTACGGTTGATTCGTTGTGCAAACTCGCTTCTCCTTTATCCGCCTGCTTCACTCAACGGTTTCAACCTCTTTGATGCTTAATCCAGTGCATTGCGCAATCAAATCAAAATCGAGACCATTCTCTTTCATCTTTCTTGCGACATTCTCACGCCCCTGTTCTAGCCCCTTTTTCATCCCCTGTTCCAGTCCCTGTTCCAGTCCCTGTTCCAGTCCCTGCTCCAGTCCCTGCTCCAGTCCCTGCTCCAGTCCCTGCTCCAGTC
>JAOZMR010000055.1 GCA_029934215.1 Pontiellaceae bacterium
ACGGTCTCAAGATCAATTCACCCAAGGAACGAGGCTGGAAGCGCTCGTCTACGTTATGGGATAAATTCAACAAGAGGAGTTGTTTGAGCCTGTGCAGCCTTTGAGAATGCGGATGAGTTTAGGAGGTTTAAGGGCGATCGGATATTGGTGTTGAAGGGTTTTTAAAGGAGAGCGAGCCGAGGATTTTCTTCGCGCATCTGGATTTTGTTAGGGGACCCCAGTTTTCCAAGGTTTGGAAACGAATCCATGTGAAATGACCGGTTTCAGCGCCTAGGGTGGCCGGGGTGTTGAGGATGATCCCATCGAGATTTTTGGTTGCTAATTTTTCCTTGGCTTTTGTTTCGCCGTCGTGCGTTTGGAGCGCAAAGCCGATGGCTATCTGATTGTTTCGTTTGTTCGCGCAGAGTGTGGCGGCAATGTCGGGGGTGGGGCGAAGTTCAATCGTGAGGTTTTTTCCAATCTTTGGAACTTTTTTGGCCGATTTTTCCAAGGGTTGGAAGTCTGCGACCGCTGCGGCGAAGATGATGATGTCCGCGCTATCAAATTTCTCTTGTGCGGCTGCGAGCATTTCATCGGCACCGATCACGTGCGTGATTTTTCCAAGGTTTGGAAGGTTTTCTTTGGACACAGGTCCAGAGATGAATTCGACTTCCAAGCCTTGGAAAAGTGCTTCTTCGGCGAGGGCTTTGCCCATTTTTCCCGAGCTTGCATTGCCGATGAAGCGTACTGGGTCGAAGTATTCGTGCGTCGGTCCAGAGAGGATGAGTGCTTTTTTATCTTTCAGGTTCATTTCTGTAGTCGTGGGAATCTACCATCGGCAGGTGTAATTATCGTCTTTTTTCCGCTTTTTTGTTCCAAGAACGAGCATCTTTTAAATGTGTACTCGAATGGCTTTGAGGATAGTTTTTGGCTCGCTCATGCGCCCGTCACCGGTGGTGCCGCATGCCATGAGTCCGCTTTCAGGGCCGATGCGTTGCCATCCGTGTTTTTCCAAGGTTTGGATGTTTGCTTGAACGATTGGGTTGTCCCACATTTGTGAGTTCATGGCTGGGCAGAAGAGTTTTGTGCAGTGCGCTGGCAGGGATAGTGCGCTGGCGGAGACGGTGTCGTCGCCGAAGCCGTGCGCGATTTTGCCGATGATGTCTGCGGTTGCGGGTATGATGATAAAGAGGTCGGCTTCTGTGGCGGGATAGAGGTGTGGATATAGCTGACCTTTGTCCGATGTTGGATTTGCTGGAAATAAGTCGGTGCGCACGGCTTTTTGAGACAAGGCGGCGAATGTGAGTGGAGTGATGAACTGGCACGCGGCAGGCGTCATTGCAACCTGCACGTCGTGCCCAGCTTGTTTGAGCGCACTAACGACGCTTGCCGCTTTGTACGCGGCTATGCCTCCGGTCACATTCAAGAGAATCTTTTTCATGCTACACTTCCATGATTTCGGATTCTTTGGTGGAGAGCATTTTGTCCATTTTTTTGATGTGTGTGTCGGTGAGTTTTTGTGTTTCTTCGAGTCCGTCGTCGCGGTCGTCTTCTGTGATTGTGCTGTTTTTTTGGAGAGATTTGAGAGTGTCGTTTGCTTCGCGGCGGACGTTGCGTACGGCGACGCGTTGTTCCTCGGTGGAGCGTCCGGCGACTTTTACGAGGTCTTTGCGGCGTTCTTCGCTAAGTTCTGGAATGGGAACGCGGATGAGGCGTCCGTCGCTGATTGGTGTGATGCCGATGTTTGCTGCGATGATTCCTTTTTCGATGGCAGCGAGTGAGGATGGATCGAAAGGGCTAACGACGATGAGGCGCGGCTCTGGAGTGGAGATGTTTGCGATGTCGCGCAGGCGTGTTGGGGTTCCGTAGTAGTCGATGGTGATTCCGTCGACGAGACTCGGGCTTGCTTTTCCGGTACGTAATCCACTCAGTTCGTGCTGGAGGAAGTCCACGCATTTGTCCATTTTTTCTTCGGTGCCTAACAATACTTCTGTGCTATTTTTCATAATTTTACTCCTTAAAGGTTTCACTAAATTTGCATTGCAACTATCAAAACTCGACAACGCTTAATGATCTTATTGACCCACTCGCGTTCCTGCTATCTCTTCTTTAAAAACTCTGAGAATCTCGCCTTCCTTAAAGAAGTCGAAGACGACTATGGGGATGTCGTTTTCCATGCAGAGCGAGAAGGCGGCGGCGTCCATGACTTTTAGCTGTTTGGTGAGGGCCTCGGCGTAGGTGAGGCTGTCGTAGCGGGTGGCTGTTTTATCAAGCATTGGATCAGCTGTGTAGATTCCATCGACCTTTGTGGCTTTCATGAGTACGTCTGCGTTGATCTCTGAGGCACGAAGAGCTGCTGCGCTGTCGGTTGTGAAGTATGGGTTGCCGGTTCCACCGCCGAAGATAACGACGCGACCTTTTTCCATATGGCGAACGGCTTTGCGACGAATGAAGGGTTCGGCTACGGCGGGCATGTTGATGGCGCTCATGACGCGGGTTTGAATGTTTGCATTTTCTAGGGCGGATTGGATTGCCATGGCGTTGATGACGGTGGCGAGCATGCCCATTGAGTCGCCTGTGGTGCGGTCTGTTCCGCCGAGTTCGCCGGAGAGACCTCGAAAAATGTTCCCACCACCAACGACAACGGCGATTTCTGCGCCTTCATCGAGGAGGGTTTTGAATTGATCGGCGATTTTTGCGAGGATTTTCGGGTCGTGAGCTTGGCCGGTTTCTTTGTTCTGAAGGGCTTCGCCGCTGAGTTTGAGCAATATGCGTTTGTTTTTCATGTTTTTTCCTGTGTTTGCCGAACCTTAAAAAATTGGATGGAAAAAGGGAAGCTTTGACTTATTTTCCTTTGATTATTTTGAGCAGGTTTATGGCGGGTTGGTAGTCTGGCTTTTGAGAAAGAACCACATTGAGTTCGCGAAGAGCGTTGTCGGTTTGGTTTAAGTAATAGTAGCTGACGAGCGCGGCGTTATAGCGGGCGTCGGTGAAGGCGGGGTTGATTTTTACAGCCCGTCCAAATGCTTCGCCTGCTAGTGCCGTTTTTCCTGCGGCGTAGTAGGCGAGCCCGAGGTTGTAGAAGGCGCGCTCGTAGGTGTCGTCTTTTTCCAGGGCTTGGATGTATGTGACGATGGCTTTTTCGAGGTTGCCGTTTTGATGGAGGAGGAGTGCTTTCCGAAACGATTTCTCCGCTTCTGTGCGGTTCGCTTTTTTGGGCGGACGAATGTTTAGGGTTGGGGTTTCCGCTGGGACGCCTAATGCCAGTAGATTTGCTCTGGCCTTCGCGACGAAGGTGTCGGTGCGCGAGGCTTTTTCTAGGTAGAGGGTGAAGTTTCGTTTGGCTTCGGTCGGGTTATTGAGCCAATGGAAATGGATGGATGCGATGTTGAAAAATGCTGTGGCGTAGTTTGGGTGATTGCGAGCGATGGTTTGAAGACGTCGAAGCGCGGCGTTTGCGTCCCTGGTGTGTAGTTCGGTGATCGCTAGGAGGGTTTGAAGGCGTGGATTTTTTGGCGTACGACTTAGGGCTCGGCGCAGGTTGCGATTCGCATCTTCCCATTTCTCGTTTTGCAGATAGGCGATTCCGGTGTAAGCGATAGGTCGTGGATCGTAGGGCTGTAGTAGAGCTGCCTCGCGGAAGGCGCTCTCGGCGGCGACAAAGTCGTTTTTGGCACTGAGTGCCACGCCGAGGTTGCAGAGCGGTCCATATTGTCCGGCGTCGATCCGACAGCTTTCCTCAAACGCATCGACAGCCGCGTCGATTTCGTCCATTTCCCAGAGAAGCAGACCGAGGCGATTGTAGGCATCGGCATTCTCTAGGCTACCCGTGCGACGGCGGATCGATTTTTCCATCAGAGCCCGTGCCCGAACATGATTTCCATCCTTCCACTCGTTCAGCGCCTCCGCATAGAGCTTTTCGCCAGGTTTACGACCGCAACCGAAAAACAACACGGCGATAAGCAGTGCGGGAACGAGCCAGTAGAATGGATTTCTATTTATCATCGGGTACATGTTTCAGAGCTAACTGTAGACTCTAAACGACCCGCTTCATGAAACCAGTTTATTATTGCCAAATCCGAGTTGCATTTTGTCCAAGGTCTGGAAAAACAATCCTTATTCATTTTGATTTACTGTGGTAATAAGGGTAGTTTTAGCCGTGTTTTACTGAAATTACGAACGAATACTGAACTTTCAAAAGAGGGATCAATGGACATGAGAAGAAAATTACATCAAACAACACTAAACACAATCGTATGGCTCGCCACGGTATTTCTCGTATGCGCGGATACCAACGTTGAGCATGTGGAAAAAATCGGTATTCAGCTCGCTAACGAGATGACCATCGAACTTTCAGTCGAAATGTTTCCCTGCGCAACGTATAATGTGAAGCAATCTGACAACCTTGAAACATGGGGGCTTTTGCAGACAATCGTCAGAGAATCAACTCCTGAAATTCTTCAGATTCCAGTGTCGCATCCCAAAAAATTCTTTCAGTTAGAAGGTCAAGTCGGTTTCGATGAAATGATGATATACTGTTATCCTGGATCTAACCATCTTTCAGACCTTATAGAGCTAGAAAGCAGCCAGTATCCAGGTGTAATTAAAATGTCGGGAAGATGGGTTAGCGAACTGTCGCTTGCTGAATATCTTTTGGAATTGGATGTTTTTTTGACCCTTGCGAAAGACAAGAGTCAAAGCGTTGTTATTCAAATTCCGGTTAAGTTCGACCATTCAGACCTGAAACAGGTGTTTAATGCCATTGTCAAGAAGGGTGTTGTTATTGCAGGGTTCTGTGTTGGTAATGAGGTTAATGCTTTTGAAGAAAACGGAATACGAAGCGGGTATGATGTAGACCGTTATATCGTCGACTTCATGCGTATCGCATCGGCAATCCGGCGAAGTTTCCCGTATGCAGAGATTATTGCTTTGGAGCTTTCAGGTTTTGAAAACAAGAGTGGAGACGATCTCATGGCCTTATGGGTGGAGCCTTTCTGCGCAGCTGTTTCGCAAGAGGATGTCGATCGGCTTAGCATCCATTATTATCCATTCACTGGGAGACAAAAGCTGTGGGAGAATCTATATCTGGTTGAGAAATTCGATGCATTCCACATGTTGCTTCCGACAAACGCGCCACCATTATTTATCGGTGAATTCAATGCCACATATGAATATGAAGCTAATACGACATATCCAGGTAGTGGTGGAGACTCGATGATGGTCGCGCTACGTCTGCCTGAACTATTTAAATATACGAATGTGACGGCGGTTGCGCACTGGTCGCTCATAGAATCACCACCATCCACGCTGGGGTTATTCGACAACGGCACGTTGCAATCCGTTCCTTTGTTTAATGCTTATCAAATGTTGGATGGGCTCTCCGAACGTTCGCCGTTGAATGTGATCTCTTCCCGTTCCGAGTTGTCAACGGTCGCTTTTGCTGACGGGGGCGGTGTTTTTCTGTATCTTGCAAATTTGACTCCGTTTTTCCTTCGCGATGTCGAAATCGTCAACGCCGAGGCTCCGGGTGGCAATTATGTGCTTATCCCGAGTTTTGAAACCCAGCCAGCTAGCGTAAATTTGGCTCCATTTTCATTAACGAGGATAACCTTCGACAGCACAGGAGCTGTTTCTAACACATGCTGGTTCGGAATCAGTCAGCCAACACTAACAAACACGCTACCCTCATCAGGGCTAACAGCCTCATCCGCATTCGCGGATTTTTCAGAGACGAACCTTAATAATGGCGCTCAGTTTATGGATGGTTACAATCAGAACTATAAAATCGCCTCTGGAGGAACATTCACGTCTGATATAAGCCCTGAAAGCACGCTGGACTCGCTTCAAGATGATGCTGGTTATCTTCACTTTAATTATTCTACTCCTACCAGCGTTCCAGAAAACTACTATCACTGCAAAGTAAAATTACCGCTCTATTCAGAAGAATATGTAAGCGTTTTTCCGGAACTTATCTCCAACACATTAGACTACAGTGACGGTCTGGTTAATGGAGAGATTGCCATCACGCTCTCGGGAACTATCGGGGCTAACGTGCAAGTCGAATGGTGTAGCGAAGAAAAAACAGTCAGCCCCGGCGAAGGATTAAACTGGAATACGCATCGAGCGACATTTGTTGTTGGTGAGGGAAAGCAAACCTATACAATACCTTTAACTGCTTTTCTGCAGCAAGACGGGGGTGTTAAAAAGTCATTTTCTGACGTTCTTGAATATTCCTCCTACCTAACCGTTGGAATCTTCGAGGCTGGCAAGAGCGGGACTCTCAAGATATATAGCATAGAAATCAGAGATACATTGTAGTTGTTTGCAGAGAGTGTTGAACCGGACATTTTGGGGCGAAAGCACCGGTTTACCAAACCATCGATGCGATCACCTTGTGGGAACTCCACATGAGCCTTCTCAAGGCTGAAGCGGGTTTCCGTATGCTTAGCTTTTTATACCGGAGCAATTTCCAGTAAGTTTAAAGCTGTACGTCAATTATCCTTCTTCATCCAGTTTGCGAGATGGACGAGTCGTCATCCATTTTTTCATATCTTCGCCGAGAGTTTTTCGGCTTGTGGAGTCGTCGCGCAATTTGACGAATGTTGTGTAGAGGCAAAAGAACGCCTTGCGGAATGTGTCGAGGTGTTCCATTCGTTCGATGAAGCGTTCGGTGGCATCGCTGGCTTCTGTTTTGGGTAGCTTGAGGCTGCGGAAAAGAAATTCGTCGACATCGATGGTGAGTACCCATTGTTCCTCTCCGCGTGCTAGAGTGAGTTTTGCTCGGCGTAGTTTTTTGCCGCTAAGAAGTGCGGCGCGGGTTTCAGCGCTTAGCATTGGCTCGCCTTTGCGAATGGCTGTTTCGCCTTGTTCTTCTTGGTCGAACAGTAGTGGCCCTTCGACCAGTGCTGCGAATGATTCGCCGCCTGGCATTTCGGCATAGCCGTCTTTGGCTTCCGACATGAACCAGAGCCACATCAAAAATTCGCGTCCTGGCGCGCAGTCTGCCCATTGTTCAGCGGCAAAACTCCATTGTGGCCATTGCTCTGCATGGCATTGTGCTTCGTTCCACGCAGCTGAAACTGGATCAACCGGAATCAGTTTCTGTCCGGTGGTTTGGGTGAATTTGGTCAAAAATGCATCGAGCTGTCCTTCGCTTAGAGCGGTCGTGTAGAGAATGCCTGCGGCGCGATCGTAGCAGAAATCGATTCCTTTTAGGGTCGGCGGAATTTCTGGCAGTAGGCGTTCTGTCACTTGTTCCTTGATTTCGCTTTTGGTCTGTCGATTTACAAAGTCACGCCCCTCGGCTTGCATCCAAACTGCTTCTTCGATTTGACATTCGGCGCGAAGCAGCGAGGTGGGGACTTTTCGTTTTGCCTGGCAGAGTGTCAGACGTAGGTGTCCGCCTGGCCATGCAGATTCTTCGTTAATTTTTCGATCGAGTAAATGCCGCGCCCCAACCCAGCCGATCACCTCTTCGTCGAGGATGCGATCGACCGAATCTAGTACGTCGGTTGCAAATTGCTCGTGAACCGTTTCTGGAAGTTCAACGGGAACATAAAACATGCGAAAACTGATGGATCCACTTTCAAAAGACATAATGAGTACCTGCTGTTTGGGTTTAATTAATTGTTGCTCGTTCTGGTCGCTGCAAAACCCGAGGTTCTGCATCTCGTCCAAAACATGCATCTTCTCGATTTGCCGCCTCGATATCCAGCTTTTTCACGTCTCATTCGTGAAGATGTATTCGCTTCTTGCTTTTGAACTCCATCGGTTTTCCAGAGGTTGGATCAATAAACGCAAGGCGTTGAGCGAGTAATTGCATGGGTTGTGTGTAGTCCTCGATTGGGTTTTCTTTTAAGTAGTTTGGATATAATGGATCGTTCAAAATGCCGGAACCCATTTCGCAGAGATGCACGCGCAGCTGATGCTTCTTTCCGGTGATGGGTCGAAGTCGGAACAGGCCAACCCCATTGTGACATTCGATTAGTTCTATGATGCTCTCTGAGTTGGTCGGACCGTGCGCAACAATCTGCATGCGGAAGTAGTCAGCCCGAGGCTCCATTCGCGCCCGAATATGCCAATGCGTCTGGGCGCAGTTTTGCGGAAGTTTACCCGCTGCGAAATAGGTTTTTTCAACGGCGCCACTCATGAATAGCTTCTGATAGAGTCCCCGCTTTGATCTGGTTTTTATGCAAAGCACAACCCCAGCGGTTAATCGGTCGATCCGATGCGCGCTACTGAGTTCTTCCGCTCCACATTTTATTCGCATGCGAGAGATCAAGGTCTCGTTCACATATTTTCCCGCAGGGTGAACGGGCAAGAAATGCGGTTTATCGACAACGATGATGTCGTCGTTTTCAAATAATATTTCTTCTTCGAATGGAATTTTTGTCTCGTTTTCAACCTCGCGATAATAGCAAACGCGGCGGCGTGGCTGATAGGGCGTGGTTAACCGGATGGGTTCGCCGTCGTCGAAATGCACCTTCCGACACTCAATCCGCTCGCGCCAAACAGGCTCTTGGATGCGAGGGAAACGAAACAGCATGAACGAAAATACCGTGGAAAACTCGTTTCCATCTGGAAGAGTGACAAATGATGGGGCGTTGGATTTGCTATACGATTTCATGGGTTCAAGCATACCCATGAAACACACAATACGGCAAAGCCTCAATCGGTAATAGTGCGATCATATTATTTAGCTAGTTTTAAATGTTGCCCTAGGCGTGATGTCTCTGTAGGGTGTGCCGCTCAATTTAACGAATAAAGATTTTGGAGATAAACCATGAGAATTCGCAGAGCAATGCGCAAGAAACCGCTTCGCCGCCCAATCAAAAACAGAGGCGCAAAACGCTACCGCCAAGTCCAACAGAAGAAACGTCTAATTGAGCTTGGGTTTACGGACGATCAGATCCGTAAGATGAACATTAAACAGATTCATGCGATCTTGCTTCGCCCGAAGAAATTCAGCGTGTAAGCGATCTTTATGATCGACCCTTCTGTATTCGCCCCGACGTTTCGGGGCGTTTTTTATGGGGTCGTGAATTGAGCCTTTTGCATTAATTTTACATATGGACACATCAATAATGAACTCTAATTCAATAGATTATCCACCCTCTCGACGCAACATCATTCTTGTCGGCTTTATGGGAACTGGGAAAACAGTGACAGGGCGCGTTCTCGCCGAACAGACTGGCTTGGAGCTGGTGGATATGGATTCCATCATCGAGGAACGAGCCGGTCGAGCCATTTCAGAGATTTTCGAAACCGATGGCGAAGCTGCCTTCCGCGCAATGGAGCGTGAGCTGGTTCAAGAACTCTCGCAACGCGAAGGGCTCATTGTTTCGACTGGCGGTGGGATTGTGCTGAACCCAGATAATATTTCTGATTTCGAGAAAACGGGTCTGGTGGTTTGCTTAAAAGCCTCGCCGGAGATGATCTTCCAACGTGTGGAAAAAGATACCACTCGCCCCCTGTTGGCAGGCGACAAGAAAGCCCAGATCGCATCAATTCTGGAAGCACGCAATTCGCTGTATAATGCCATTGCTCATGGCGTGGAGACCGACGGATTAACTGCTGAGGAGACGGCAAAACCAATTCTAACTCTGTACGCGCTTGAATCCTAGCAACGAACCGCTACAGTAACGTTTTAAAAATTAGGAGTTTAACCATGGAAAACAAACAGACCTCAGAACATATATTTGAACAACCAGAAGTGAAGCAGATTCTCGATTTCATCAAACAGTATGGAAAAACGATGGGGATTGGCCTGCTTGCTCTCATTGCGATTATCTTTGCATCTAAAGGACTCGCAAGCCAGAAGGCAGGCAAAATAACTCAGGCTGAGGAGCTTCTGCTTCAGGCCAAGGCACCGCAGCAGCTCGAAGAGATTGTGAACAACTATAAATCAACCCCAGCCGCTCCTGTCGCCTTGCTCGACCTCGCAAAAACCCACTTCAACAACGGCGATTACACTCAGGCACGCGCTCAATACGAACGCTTTCTGAAAGATTACAAAAAGAACGAGCTGACCCCTATTGCTTTATTTGGTCTCGCTAATTGTTCTGAAGCAGATGGCGATTTCGACCGCGCAATCGCGCAATTTACTGAGTTCCTGAAAGAACAAGCAGGGCACTACCTGCAAGCGCCTGCGACTCTCGCTCTCGCTCGGTCCATGCAACAGGCAGATCGTTCGGATGATGCACGCATTGTCTTAGAGGGCTTTTTGCTCAAAAACGCCTCGACTCATTGGGCTGGATCGGCAGAGGCTGCGCTTGATGAACTCGATAAAAAATAAGATCTTAACAGCGGTCGCTTGATAGGTTCTCTTCAATACAACTCGTATTTCCCAAGAACGCCTTCGAGTCCGCCGTTGTTTAGATCGACTTTCCACTCGGGTTTGAGTCCAACTTTTTTAAGGAGTTTTCGGTCTCCTGCATATACATAGGCTGTACAACCTGTGCAGCGTTGTTTTAGAAAATCGCCAAGTTCTTTGAGAAGCTGTTCTGCGTCTTCGCGGTTGCCGAGGCGCAGTCCGTAGGGCGGGTTGGTGACGATGGTTACGTCTTCTAGTTTTTCTATCTTCCTGAAATCGCGCGGAAAACATTCGAATTGATTTTTGCACCCTGGGAGGCGATTTAGATTTCGACGCGTGGCGCGTGCGGCTACAGGGTCGATGTCGGACGCAATCAGCAGATCAGCAGGTAGGTTGCGCATAAACCCGTCAGCCTCGTTTTTTGCTTTCATCCAAACCTTGGAATCGTAGTCGGGCAGATGTTTGAAGCCCCAGCCGGTTCGCAAATAGCCCGCTGGCATATAGCAGTAGCGCATTGCGGCTTCGCAGAGCAGGGTGCCTGATCCGCTCAACGGGTCAACCAGCGGACGCTCGCCTTTCCACTGTGAAAGGCGAACAATTGCTGCGGCAAGCGTTTCTGCCATAGGGGCATCGACGCGGGCGGTTCGGTAGCCGCGTTTATGAAGCGAGCCGCCGGAGGTGTCGATGCTGATCGTTGCTCGGTTGCTTCGAACATATAAATGAATGCCGATGTCTGGGTCTTTCGCGTCTACACTCGGACGCTCGCCGCATTGATTGCGGAACACGTCGCAAATGGCATCCTTAACCTTGAGCGCTGCGTATTGCGAGTGGGTTAAGCCAGGAGTATTCGACGTCACGGCATTGATTGCGAAGGTTTGCTGAACGCTCATAAATTGAGTCCAGTCGATTTTCATCGCAGTTTGATAAAGATAATTGTCACTATGGCAATCGAAAGTAACAAGCGGAGCCAGTACACGAATAATCATGCGCGCTTTATAGTTGATGCGATAAAGCACCTCGGGCGTGGCGACGAAATGGAAGCCTCGGTAGTCGGGCTTAACGTGTTTTGCGCCAAGTTCTTTGAGTTCGAGTCCGGCAAGTTCCTCGAACCCGCCAGCGATCTGAGCGAAATATTGATTGTGTTGTTGATATTGAAACATGCGGAAGAACGTACCAGAGAAATGAGAAAATGGAATATTAAATACGCGTGCTTCGTTTTTAGCACGGTTCAGTTCACTTTCTAGTTTGTTTTTATGGCCATCGTGTTCTACTGTCTCGACCCTACAAACAAAGGAGATGACGCTTCCAATCTCCTGCATTTCCACCACCACATCCTTCCTATGAGTACTCGCTATAAAATAACCATTGCCTACGACGGTACAAATTACGCTGGCTGGCAGGTTCAGCCGTGCAAAAAGACGGTGCAGGGCGAAATCGAACAGGCGATTAAAATCGTTTTTGGTAAAGAAATTCGAATCCACCACTCCGGTCGAACGGACGCTGGGGTTCATGCCAAAGGGCAGGTAGCTCATTTCGATTTGGCAGCTCCGGTGGATATCCGACGGGTTCAGACCAGTCTCAATGCGGTATTGAACCCCGATATACGCATCATGAATTTTCAAAACGTGGAAGATGATTTTCATGCCCGTTTCAGTGCAACAGGAAAGGAGTATCGCTATCTCATATGGAATGGTCCTGCCGTTCCGCCGGACCTTCGACTCTACCGTTTGCATGAGCGGCGACCGTTGGATCTTGCCGCAATGAATCGCGCTGCAAAAGCTCTCGTTGGCGAACACGACTTCGCGGCATTCACCGCCAATCCAAAACGAGAGATTGCTGGAACAATAAAAACGATTTATACAATTGAAATCACTCGTTCTCCGGAAGGAGACGTGAGTATTTGCGTCGCAGGAAAGGGCTTTCTCTACAAAATGGTTCGCTCCATTGCGGGGTTTCTTCTTCGCGTCGGCGTCGGCGAGCTCGAACCCGCTGCTGCCGTGCGTCTGCTCAACGCCGCAGAACGAACGAACGAAATCCCCACAGCCAAAGCGCTCGGTCTCTTCCTTTGGCGCGTTCATTATTGATCTGGAACAAACGGCGGACTATGCGGATCAGTTTTTGATCAAAATAGCTGTAGAATCGTGATTTACTTCGATAGGCAGAACGCGAAATAAAGTTTAAAGGCGGATGTGCGTAAGTTTTTCGATTCGATTCCGCATACGGTTCGCCTGAATCGGCGCAGTGAGAAACGGTTTGTTTCCAATGTTCGGAATTATGGAAACGAATTAACGGCAATTTTGAGAAATGAAAAGAGAGTGTGATATGTCAAAGAAGTTTTTTAATACAGCGGGGCCGATACGGGCGGATCACAATTATTTTATTCCTCCGTTAGAGCGATTTGATTTGGACGATGTTTTGATGCGGATCGATTTGGAGAAGTATTTCCTCATGCACGCGCCGCGCCAGAGTGGGAAAACGTCGACGATGTTCGCGTTGCGCGATTTAATCAATGCGACGAGCGACGACTCGATCGCCATCTACGTGAATGTTGAAGAGGCGCAGGTTGCTCGGCATGATGTGGATGGTGGAATTCACGTAACGTCTCAATAACTTTCTGAAGCTCATCATGGAGATTCGCTTAAGCCTGTCGGTAGACGTTATAATTTTAGGAGGATTTCGCTCGCTCGCGAATCAGATCCGGTAA
>JAOZMR010000272.1 GCA_029934215.1 Pontiellaceae bacterium
TCCGAAAACAGCCATATCCGTATGGCGCGTTTTTATGGTTTTGACCAATTTGCCGATTTTTGGTTACAGTGGGATGATAGCAATTTATATATTGCCGGTCAATTGCAGGATTATACCCTGTTTGAAGATGGAAATGAAAAAGGTGCGTTCTCGGAAACATGGCAAGACGATAGCATTGAGATTTACCTTCATCCCACTACCAAACTGTCTTCTGAGCCCAATGATAACCAAATGCTTGACGAAAACAGTCGGGTATTGGCTTTTACGATTACTGGAAAATCTCAACGTTTGGATCGGGGAAAATGGGAACATCTGGAAAGTAAAGATTCTACCCAACCAGTAGGTTTGGAGATATTTGATAACACGACCGCAAAAATTGGCAATTCGTTTTTGAATACTGCCATTAAGTCAGATTGGGCTTGTCCTCATATACAACCTACCCAAGCTCAACCCACTAATGTCGTTGTCCAGTTTAAGTCCCAAGTCAAGGGCACTATTAATAATCCTGGTGACCGTGATCAAGATTGGACATTTGAGGCGGCTTTGCCCTGGGAATTGCTAGGCACAACCGTTGGTAGTAAAATTGTGGGTGGTAACTGTTCAACGGGTACGGGTGTCATGCTAACGAAATTAGAACCCAAAGACGGCATGTCACTACGTATGAACTTTTATCGTGTCAACGATGATAATGGTGCTGAAGTTAAGACAGAAATGGGGACGACAGTCGATGCTCTACTCGAACCAGTCAATGATTCAACAAATGCCGACAGTGGCATCTTGACAGATGAATGGTTTGTCTACCAGGGTGATCGTTATCTTCCGAAAGAATGGGCGAATTTTATACTCAGTGATCAAGGTGCTAAGGATGAGTTTGCTGGACCCATATTTTCAAATACCACGCTTGATAAATGGGAAATGGATGGCAGACATGTCCGTTTAACCTTAACGGCACCCAGCCACAGTGTCTCTGGTAAAGTTGCTAATCGCTACGAAATTCGTACCCAATTAGGGGAGATCGCAGTAAATGAAGGCACTTGGGCAAGTATGCAAACTTTTGAAAATGCTTACCAACCCGCGCAACCTGGTACTGTACAACATTTAGATGTCATTGGTTTACAACCTGGGCAAACTTATACCATTGCGTTACGTGCTGTTGATGAACTTGAACGCTCCAGTTCGCAAATTTTAAGTACGACTGTGACGTTATGGGTTGATGAAACGAAATTTGTCACGGTATCTCCTACTGGGCGTAGCCTTGCTTTTACGGATGGTACACCGTTTACCGTGGTTGGTGAAACGGCATTAATGCCTTGGCTACCCCTACGTGGCTTATATGATGGTGATTTATGTGATGAACATTATCCAGACGCTGTAGCTAAAGATGAAGCTGAAAATCCAGTACTAGATGAAAATGGAGAGCCAGTCAAAGTCCCATTCAAAGAATGTGATGGTGGTAATACCAAAGGTAAAATACGTAATTACCACCAACAGGAAATTTTTAGGTGTTATGAAAACGAACAGTCTATTCATGAAATCCATCTGAACAAGGATGCGGATCCGCAAGAGCTTGAAGATTTTAAGAAGAATTGTGCTGGCGAAAATCAAAAAGTCGTTCAAATAGAAGGTTATGGAGTGGCTGAGGACTACTTTGTCAAATTACAAGCCGCCGGTGTCAATGTACTAACGGTCTTCGTGGAATCCTTAGATTTACATGTCACCCCCATTTTCTTTGAAACCGGTCAATATCAATATAATGAAGCGGCGTTAAGATTTTTAGATCGCTTGGTTGCACTTGCTCGTCAATACGATGTTTATCTGATTCTCAGGCTGTACGATACCTATTATTACAAGGGGGATCATTATAAAACTGATGGGGGTAAAAAATGGTCCGAGACTTATTGGGCAAGAGAACTCGGTAAAACGTTGCCTGAACAGTTTTTTGACGAAGATTTATACCCTTTCCATAAAAATCGTATGCAAGTGCTATTTGACCATTATAGCAAGGAACCTCATATTTTAGGCTGGGACTTGCTCAACGAGGTGGATAACAAGCAGCGTTTTAACCATGCCAGTTTTGCCAAACGCAAAAAATGGTTGGAAACCATGTTGGCTTTTGCAAAGGGCCAAAACCCTTACCATTTGATGTTTTATTCCTTCCTCGCTTGGGATCCAAAAGATAGTGATGAAAACAATCGCAGCGATTTTGACACGAAGGATAAAGATTATCAGGGTATGGATGCTGAACTCGCTTATCGTGTTCCAAATGCTGATTTGGCAGTACCCCATGGCTATTACGCCCATATTACTGATCCCGGTCGAGATGCCCCTTCTGGTTATGAAAAACCACTAGAACTGGCTCGCGGTATTGCTTATGGATTTCATCAAATCCGTGATGGTCGTCCCATTTTAGACGGTGAAGGGGGACCTAGTCCTTTATTTATCAAAAGCTATGAAGAAGACGGCAACTTCAGCGAAGAAAATGACGAGGAGATGTTTTTAAATAGTGCCTGGTTGCATTTTGTTTCCGGTGGTGCGGGTGCCAATTTACGTTGGCCGCGTGATTTGAAAAAGAGTGCGACAATTAACCAATTCCCATCAGAATGGCGTTTTCTTTTAAAAGTCTTTAAAGACACCGTTGGCGATATTCCTTGGCGCGGTGATCACTTAAAGATTTTACGCCGTGAAGTCGGTAATGGTATCATAGTGATGACTCGGTATGATGGACGCAATGCCGTCAGCTATTGGTATAATCCACAAAAGGCGGGTCTTCACGAAATTGGTTTACCTGAATTTGGCGAAGGATGGGCTAATGTCAAAATGGTCAATCCTAGAACGGGAGAGATACTTTTATCGCAAACTAATAATACAAGTGCCTCTTTCACGATTCCAATAGAATTTAATGATCATCTCGTTGTTGTGGTGCAAAGATTACCTGCTACTTTGGAAGCGATGCCTAATAAAACGACTTGGAGTCAATCTGCTGATCCCTCTTTGGATTTATGGCTCAAGTTTGTATTTCCTTTTGTACAAGAGGATGTTTATTTTTGGCTAGAAGATAGCAATGGGGTGCGCCAGTATATGAGCCTTTCCCCTGGATTGGCTTTGAATCAAGCTCGGCAGCCAATGCTCCGTCGCTTTGATATGCCCGCGACGTATTGGGGAGATTCTAATATACCTTTGTTGCCCATTCCCATGTCGCTTTTGGCGGTAGGGAAATATAAAATAGGTACAGAAATTGGGGGTAATGTATCCTTTAGCCCTGAGTTTGAAATAGTACCTTAATTTGGTTTTAACCCAGTCTTAGTACAACGAATTTAAGAATCAAACGGATTTTTCAGTTTGATTTATATTCAACGCGGGAACAAACTTCATTTTTTTCAATGAGGCAGGCGTTGCACAGACTTTAGGAACCATAGATAAAAGGTAAATGTCGGGTTACGTTTTTTTGCAGCGCAAAAAAATCTAACCTGACCTACCTGGCTCAGAGCAACCAGTCAGTCTTGCCCCTACAACAATATTCTTATGCTTCGTTCC
>JAOZMR010000273.1 GCA_029934215.1 Pontiellaceae bacterium
TCAACCCAGAAATAGAAAGCAATTGTTCAACTAATTAATGCCAGCCTCCTTAGCGGCAGATATTCGTTCCAGCCTAAGTCGTCGATCGAAAGGAGACCGGAAATATGGAACCTCTGGATCGCCCCCATACATGGCACCCGAACAGTGGCGCGGAAAAAAACAAGGCACCTTCACCGATCAATACTCCCTCGCCGTACTCTTTTGCGAACTCATCCAAGGCGAAGTGCCCTTCAAATCTGCCTTCGACTCTGCCGACCACGAAATCATGCGCGATGTTGTGATTTCCGAACAGGTTGAGCCGTTGAAGGAGCTGACGAAAAAGCAGAATGCGGTTTTGTTGCGAGCACTGAGCAAAGAGCCGGAAGATCGGTTTGGGAGTTGCGCGGAATTTGTCGAGGCTCTGGCAAAAGGACGAACAGGAAGCAAACTATCAAAATCGGCAATCTTCAATCGGAAATCGGCAATGCTCCTCGCCTTTTTGGCGGCTGTTGGGTTTGGTGTGTTTAAGTTTGGCGAGCATACCGACGCTCGACCACTTCGGCCGACCATTAAGAAGAATGTCCAGGAAAGCGCGGTGCATGAGGCAAAAGTGGATGGCGAAATGGCGGTGGAAGAGCTGGAAAAAGAAATCTCGGACCTGGGACAAGGATTTGGTGAGAAAATCGAGAGATTGAAACGAGATCTTCGGATTGCTCAAGCGATGTACGGTTCGAAAAGCTGGGATAAAGCATATGCCGCATTCAAAGGCGTTGAGGTCGAGTGTTCCGCTTTGCGGACACTCGAAGGCTTGAGGCAGGAGGCTGTTGAGTTGAAGAAAGAGATGGAAAAGCAACGCAGAGGCGCGGAGGCGAAGAGTGCGCAAACGTTGGCAAAGAAGGAATGGAAAAAAGGCGTAGGGGTCGCCAGCGTGGCCGCCCAATCGTTCGAAACGGCACAATTTCCACAGGCTTCCAAAGGTTGGAAAAACGCGGCAAAAATGTTCAAAACCTCGAAAAAAATGGCGACTGCTATTTCTTTGTATAGGAAGGCGAAAAAGGAATGGGACGGGAGAATGTCGAATGTCGAACAAGGAATTTCGAACTCTGATATCGAGAAATATGCGTCAGTGGAATGGACTGCGGCGGAGAGATCGGCTCGGCTGGGTGCGGAGGTGGAGAGTGATCCGGTTCGAGGCAAGGCACATTATATAGCGGCGTTGGCAAGCTTTAAAAAGGCGGTTGAAAATGCCGTTCCACGAATGGTGCCAAAAATGAAGTGGACAGCCACACTCAACGGAAGAGAGGTGGCAGCAACACTCAAAATAGGAAACAAAACATTCACGTTGCCGGAAACAATCAAATTCCAAAAAGATCAGTCCTATACAACCTCTCTGTCCTATTCTGGATGCAAAAGTGTTTCCACCACGCTGACCGCCGACTGGAACGGACTCAAAGAGAAGCGCGTAACGCTGGAGGAGGAGAAACTTTTTTTGGACCTTGTGGAAGTTTCTGGAGCGACCACTGCAAACTCGGCTCAAAAACGAGCCGTGGCACAGACGAGTCTGCCGCTGGAAGTGAAGAGCCGGAAGACGGATATCGCTTTCCGATTGGTTCCGGCTGGAACTTTCATAATGGGTAGTCCATATAACGAAAGTGGGCGCGAAGACGATGAAAAGCAACACTCTGTGGCGATTTCGAAGCCGTTCTATTGCGGGAAGTTTGAGGTAACACAAGCGCAGTGGAAACAGGTGATGGGTACGAGTCCGTCGAGGTTCCAAGGTTCGGAAAACCCAGTGGAGCAGGTAAGTTGGGATGATTGTCAGATGTTCCTGAAAAAGCTGTGCGATCTCGAAGGGGTTCCGCAAGGAACATATCGGCTGTTGACTGAGGCTCAATGGGAATACGCATGCCGGGCCGGGACAACGACTCCGTTTTGTTATGGAAACAGATTGGATTCAATGAAGACGAATTTTGATGGAGACTATCCGTACGGTGGGGCTTCAAAGAATATGGATCGTCAGAAGACTATGAATGTTGGGCAGTTTAAGCCGAATGCGTGGGGAATGTGCGATATGCATGGGAATGTGTGGGAGTGGTGTAGCGATTTGGTTTGGGACTATCCATCGGGGAGCGTGACAGATCCGACAGGTATTACGTCTGGTTCGGATCGCGTCCGCCGTGGCGGGTCGTGGTACGACAGCTCGTGGTTCTGCCGATCGGCGAATCGTAGCTGGAACACGCCTAGCTTCCGCAACTTTCATCTGGGCTTCCGCCTTCTGAGGACTGCCCCAAACCTCCCTTAAAGTGAACGGAAATGGAAGCCATCGTCGATAGCCGTAAGGGCTGGAATTGGAGAGAGCAGAGACGATGAAAATACGTATGAGGACAGTGCAATATAGCGAAGGACTCGGTGGATTTCCTGAAGAGCCGATACAGGCTGGCGGGGATTTTTCACCACCCGCTGCGCTAGAGGAACTTCGGAGGTGGTCAGAGGGGAGGGAGAGTTTGAATGGCTAATAACCAATATCGAATAACCAATATCGAATAACAAATATCGACTAACCAATATCGAAGGTTAAGCGTGCTCAGTTGCGAAAGCTTCGCTCCGAAGTCCGGGGTCAGATTCGTTTTATTGAAAGGGCACTGCGTGCAAAGCAATCAGCATAAGGGGGGATTGAAAATGAAAAGAACGGACGATTATAAGGCGAAGCTGAAGATGTGGGCGGCAGAAGGACGAGTGGTTTCGTGTCCTAAAGCGGTCGGTCTTCCAAGCTTTGGAAGCCGTCGGTTTTCTTCCGGCGCAGAAATGAACGCATGGAAAAAAGAGTTTCTGGCGGAGATCGCCCGCAATGGAGGTGTGCAATGGACGAAGTAATTCAGTTGTTTAATAACCCGTGTCAGTCCTATTATTACATCATTTTAAAGGCTGGAAACGTTTCGATTCTCCGCTGAGCAGTTTTCTGGGCGGATAAAATTTGTTCCTTTTCGGTTCCAATGTCTGGAAGAATCGGTGCGTGGAATGGGTGCAGAAGAATTTTCACCACCCGCTATCGCTAGAGGAACTTCGGAGGGGGGCAGAGGGGGAGCATTGCCGAGTGGAGATTGCCGATTGCCGATTGTTGGAAAGGTGGACTTCCGAGGGTTGGAAGAAATTTAATTGCAGAATGATGGACGGCAGACCTGAGGTATTCCAAACGTGCTTTTTGTATTCCCCAAAAAGAAGCGACCCAAAGGGAGCGGCAATGATGGGACGGATTAAAGGTTAGGCGCCACGCAGAAATAACCTGTTTAAAATGCGGTTCATAAAAAAGAAATTTAGTGCAGTGAATCACCCGCAAAAGAGCGCAGAGAGCGCAAAAAAACAGACGAATTAAGCATTAGTGGGGATGGAGGCTTTTCCTGCCGTGAAGAAATTTTCACAACCAGTGAATCGTTCCTTCGTCACTATTTTCGAATACAAAAATTATTTATCGCTCCGCTTTCAGCGTTAGAGGAATAGAGAGGAACTTCGGAGGGGGAGTTCTGACCACTTATCTTCACTAATCTG
>JAOZMR010000056.1 GCA_029934215.1 Pontiellaceae bacterium
CCAAAGAACGAGGCTGGAAGCGCTCGTCTACGTTTTATGAAAAATCTTCTATTTTTCAGGGTTTGGGGATTTTCCAATGGTTGGAACCCTTTTCTTTCAATCGGAAATCGGAAATCTTCAATCGGAAATGCCTCCCCCTTCGCCATTCGAATTTCCTTGTTCGATATTCGATATTCCCTTCCCTCTCTCCTCTGACCCCCTCCGAAGTTCCTCTAGCGTAGCGGGTGGTGAAAAATGCGGAGAATCGGTGCGCGGAATCTGTGCGGAAGAATTTTCACAACCGCTATCGCTAGAGGAAGTCAGAGGAACAGCCGAGGGGGAGGCATTGCCGATTGAATGAGAAGGTTCCAAACCTTGGAAAATCCCCTCCAGGGAGGGGTGCCCAAAGGGCGGGGTGGGTTCTTTGGAGGAAGAGGAATGGCATTGCCGATTGAAAGAAAATGGCTCCAACCCTTGGAAATCCAACTCTCTAAAAATCTTCAATCGGAAATGCCATCCCTCGCTGCTGAATTTCTTCCACGCATGAACGGTTTCAGATCCATTTCACCCAAAAAACGAGGCTGGAAGCGCTCGTCTACGTTTTATGAAAAATCTTCTATTTTTCAGGGTTTGGGGATTTTCCAATGGTTGGAACCCTTTTCTTTCAATCGGAAATCGGAAATCTTCAATCGGAAATGCCTATCCCTTCGACATTCGAATTTCCTTGTTCGATATTCGATATTCCTTTCCCCCTCCTCTCTGACCCATTCTTTTCAACTCTGCTCTTTAGGTACTTCATAAAACTCCCGAAGACGCTGGAGCTCCTTTTTCATTTCTTCAATGCGTTCTTTCTGTACCGGATCGTCATGAAGACTCTTCATTTCGTTTGGATCCGTTTTGAGGTCGTATAGCTCCCATTCTTCCGCGTTCGGAACATCTTCGCCATAGAAACGAATTAGCTTGTAGCGTTTGGTGGCGACGCCTTCGTGCTTTCGAACGGAGTGTACGGCTGGATATTCGTAGTAATGATAGTAGAGCGATGTTCGCCAGTCTTTAGGCGTTTCGCCTTTCATGAGAGGGACGAGGCTTTTGCCTTGCATGTCGTCAGGGATGGGCGTGCCAACGATGTCGAGGAAGGTTTCTGCGAAATCGATATTCTGCACCAGATCGTTATTGCGTGATCCGGGTTTAATCACGCCGGGCCAACGTGCGAGGAGGGGCGTGCGGAACGACTCTTCGTACATGAATCGCTTGTCAAACCAGCCATGCTCTCCAAGATAAAAGCCCTGGTCGGAGGAATACATAACCACGGTGTTGCGATCGAGCCCTGCATCTTTCAGGTATTTCAAGATTCGTCCGACGTTCTCGTCAACGCCAGCAATGCAGGCCAGATAGTCTTTCATGTATGTCTGATATTTCCATCTCACCAGATCGTCGCCCTGCGGGTTGTGCTGTTTGAGATAGGCGGCTCGTTCGGGTTGCGTCTGTTTTAAGTCTCGATCCATACGCATGGTGTCTCTTATAGACATGTCCTGTAGGCGCGCAGCTGTTCCGCGTCCTTTGTAATCATCGAAGAGCGATTCGGGTTCTGGGAAGGTTCGGGTGCTGAAGGTCTTTTTGAAGCGTTCTGCTGGAACCCAGTGTCGATGAGGAGCCTTGTAGTGAACCATGAGCATGAACGATTTCGATTCGTCCATGTCGTTTTCTAGCCAGTTGAGGGCTCGGTCGGTTACAATATCTGTGGAGTGCCCTACATATTGAGTTCGTCCGCCTTCCGTAACGAAAACGGGATCTGTGTAGCGCCCTTGACCGGGAAGCACTTCCCAATAGTCGAAACCCTGCATATTCCCAGCTAGATGGATCTTGCCGATCATCGCAGTCTGGCAGTCGGAGTCTTGGAGGATTTTTTGGAATTGTTGCTGGTCGTGATTGAAGCTATCGCGGTTGTCGTATTTTCCGTTTAAATGACTGTGCTTGCCAGTGAGAAGCGTCGCCCGGCTTGGCGCGCAGATGGAGTTAGCGACATAAGCACGCGTAAAAAGCATGCCGTCTTTTGCCAAGCTATCGATGTTTGGCGTAAGATTTTCCTGTTCAAATCGTCCACCATAGGCGCCGATGGCCTGAACGGCGTGGTCGTCAGAAAAAATCCATACCACGTTGGGTTTCTTGGCTTCTTCAGCCGCCACCGAGTTCGTCGCGGCAAGCATTGTTAGACCCAAGCTTGTTTTTTTGATGAAATTACGTTTGTTCATTTGTCTCCTAATCTTATTTTTTCGTATGCCGAGCGAGCTGTAGGGCGGGCTTTGGGATTGCGGGCTTCAGGGCTTATGGCTTGACCTGATTAAGTTGACCTTTTTGATGGCGGGATTTTTAAGCATGTTAGGCAAAAGCTTGCGATGGAAACACAATCATAGATAAATGCCACCAAGCTAAGCCCCTTAACTTAGTGCCATTCAATAATAGATGGATATTGTTTCGGGTAAATTGACTTGCACTAGGCTTGAAACGCCAAGAAATTCGCCCTTTTCAATTAGGTCAGGGCTTAGTTAACACAGGTTCTGCCGAATTTTCCGGAGCCGTATAGACGACTTCGAAAAAGTTTTGGTGAAAAAGATCGGCGACGCTGGCCATGGCCAATACCGCATCATCTCCCGTTGCGTGAACAAAGATTTTTTCACCGTGATAACCTTCGATTGTCAATAGGCCCATAATGCTTTTAGCGGATATCTCCGCTCCTTTTTTCCCGATCAAAATTTCGCAGGAAAATTTGCTGGCAACCTTAACTAATAAGGCGGCTGGACGTGCGTGAATTCCGTACTCGTTTCTTACGATAAATTCGCGAATAATGGTTTCTTGTTTCGGCATTATTTTCTCGATCGATTCAAAAAGGTTCCTATAATTTTATCATTTAATTCTTTGGCTGCATCGTGCCCCAGCATCTTTAGTTTATGATTTAATGCCGTGGTTTCTACCATGTTTGCCATATCCCGTCCGGGACTAACCGGTAGTGCATAGTACGGTATTTTGGTTTCGAGCACCTCGGTTTCGTGGGATGTAATCCCAGTGCGTTCCTCGTCGGCGTCATTCACGTATGGGTGAAATTCGACGACAATATCTAGTTCGGTTTCGCGCTGAATTGAACCCATCCCGAATAAGCTTGGAACGTGTACAATGCCAACGCCTCGAATCTCCATGTGGTAGCGGGTCATATCGTTGGCCGATGCAACAATCCGTCCGCGACTGTTTTTTACAACGTCGGTCACGTCGTCCGATACCAAGCTGTACCCCTTTTCGATCAGGGAAAGAGCGGCTTCGCTTTTCCCGATTCCTGATTTTCCTTGCAGAAGAACGCCTATGCCCATGATGTCGAGCATTGTGCCCTGAATCCGCCCGTGCGGCGCAGCAAGTTCTTCAATTAAGACGGTGCTTTCATTGATGAAGTGGCTGGTGATCATTTTTGTTCGAAAAACGGGTGTTTTGTATTCTTCCGCGAGGGCAAGTAGTTCTGGCGGTGGATTCCGATTTCGGGCAATGATGATTCCTGGGACGTTTTTTTTGAATAGAGCTCGGAGCCGTTCCTCGCGCTCTTTTTTGTTCATGCTTTTCAGATATGTGAGCTCCGCTAGACCGAAAACCTGCAACCGCCGTTGGGCGAAATACTGAAAGAATCCGGTCAAAGCGAGCCCCGGACGGTTGATTGCTTTCTCTTCAATCGTCCGGTTTAGATGGTTTTCACCGAAGACGAGTTCGAGCAAAAGGCGCTCCTCACCAGTCTTCAGTAATTCTTGTAGTGTAATCGGCACTTATCCGGTCTCCATTAGTGATGATCTTGCACTTTTTCGCGCGATTTGCGCAGCTGGCGTTCCGCTTTTTCGAATGCTTTATCAATGGCTTTAAACATGTTTTCGGATTCACCTTTTCCTTCGATGTGCAGGCTTTTCCCCTGCACCAACACCTCGGCAAAATGCAGATGCTTTTGGCGTTCTAAAATGACACGAACATCTTCGATTCGTGAAAGCCCGGTTAGTGTTCGTTCTGCTTTTTCATAGATATGATCTTTAATTCCGTCACTGATTTCGATGCTGCGTCCTGTAATATGTACCTGCATATGTGTTCCTTTCATTATTTACATGCTAAATCGCGGGCCAAGATAGAGCTCGCGACTCATTTTGTCGTTCACTAAAAAGTCGCTGGATCCTTCACGAAGAACTTTGCCTTCGCACATTAGGTACGCACGATCGACCACTGCCAATGTTTCGCGCACGTTGTGGTCTGTAATCAGTACGCCGAGGCCCTTTTCGCGTAGATCTTTGATAATCTCTTGCACCTCATACACCGCTAGCGGATCGACACCACTGAACGGTTCGTCGAGGAGAATGAGCGATGGGTTTGTGACAAGAGCTCGTGTGATCTCCAAGCGGCGGCGTTCGCCGCCAGAAAGTGTATACGCTTTTTGTTTGGCTAGATTAGTGATTTTCAGTTCCTCAAGAAGAAAACCCAGTCGTTCACGCCGTTCGCGTCGCGAGACAGGAAGAGTTTCGAGAATTGCCATCACATTTTCCTTCACGGTTAATTTGCGGAAAACGGAGGGTTCCTGCGAGAGGTAGCCCATTCCCATGCGTGCCCGCTTGTACATTGGCGTTTTTGAGACGTTCCGGTCTTTGAAATAAACCTCTCCGGATGTCGGACGAATCAGACCCGTTGCCATATAAAATGTGGTTGTTTTTCCCGCGCCGTTTGGACCCAGCAAACCTACAATTTCGCCAGCGTTCACATGAATGTCCACTTCGTTTACCACCTTTTTACCTCGGTAGCTTTTTACGAGTTTTTTCGTTTGTATTAGAGAGAGTTGTTCCATTTTATTTCTCGAAAAAGTCAAATTTAGATTCGTTGTTTTGGTATATAATCAACCGAGCCGACGGTTCGCACTCCATTCGGTTCGATGCTCGCCAAAAACGTATTTTTTCACCCAAAAGCATATTTTTCCCATCCAAAATTCTAGGGTCATCCTCCAGCAAAAACTCATCGTTCGAAACATCAAAAACGGCCCGACCTGCATGCGCTTCTCTGCCTTCGTTCGACAGCTTAACCTCCGTCAGTGCTTCAATCCAATTAATTTCATTGTTTTCGTCAAAACGTATATTCAAGGTGCCGCAATCCATCGTCATTTTTGGATCTTTCACATGAACCGAATTCTCAAAGCGAACGCTTTTTCCTCTATAATCAAAGTATAATTTCTCCGAAGTAATCACCGTCACCCCGTTCTCAAGCATAACGTCGGTCCACGCCTCAATCCAGTCGATCTCGTTCTGGTCATTGAAACGCACATTCAAGGTGCCGCAATCCATCGTCATTTTTGGATCCTGCACATGAACGGCTTTCTCGAAGCGAACGGTTTGCCCATTATAATCGAGATACAGCTCTTTCGATGTAATCACCGTAACCTTCCCGGATTTGACACGTTTCTCCGGTGTGCTGGCAGGCTTTACGTCGTCTTCGATAACCACCTCGCTATCGTTAAGAATCTGAACCGTACGGTCGGACGAACTCAACGTGAAGCCACGACCGCGAACGCGTATTCCTTCCATATCTGCGGCGATTGCCGCGTCCGAATGGGCTTTGCGAGTTTTTTGATTGAAAAAGCAATGAGGCGAAGTGACCGTCATATAAACCTCGCCCGCCTTATAAAACTCCATGTTCACGCCGGTAACCTTCACATCGCCACCGCCCTGCATCTCAGCCCGATCACCAAACAGCTGCGATGTCATCTCACCCTGCTCATTATAATCTGGGACGCGGAAACCAGAGACCTCCATGCCTGGCTCTTGAGCGCCAGCAAACAACGCCATCAGCAGAACGCACGATATGATTCCTCGCAGCAATCCGCACCCCGCAATCCGTATCCCATATATCATGCTCATTTTACCTCATTGATTGCTTTTAGCTTTTTCAAAAGGTTGGAAAGCTCGTTTATTGGAATCATATTTGGACCATCGGAAAGAGCCTTCGCTGGTTCCGGATGCGTTTCAATAAACATCCCGTCCACGCCAACAGCTGCGGCAGCCTTTGCGAGGTACGGAGCAAACCGCCCGTCGCCTCCAGAGGTGTCTCCTTGCCCGCCAGGCGACTGAACCGAATGGGTTGCATCAAAGATCACGGGATAACCCAATTCGCGCATAATAATCAAGCTACGCATATCCGCCACCAGTGTGTTATAGCCAAACGACGCGCCGCGTTCCGTGAGCATAATGTTCTTGTTTCCTGTGGACTCAATCTTCTTCACCACATTCGCCATATCCCACGGAGCAGCAAATTGTGCCTTTTTCACATTCACGACCGCGCCGCTTTCACCAGCCGCCACCACAAAATCTGTCTGACGAATCAAAAATGCTGGGAGCTGAATAATATCCACCACCTTCGACGCGATATTGATCTCTTCGACCGAATGAACATCCGTCAATACCGGCACACCATACTTCGCCTTAATCTCTGCAAGGATCTCCAGCCCCTTCTCGAGGCCTGGGCCGCGATAGGAGTGGATGGAGGTGCGGTTCGCTTTATCATAAGACGCCTTAAACACGAGAGGGATATTCTGACGTTTCGCCAGCGTCACAAGCTCATCAGCAATCGCCATGCAGCCCTCGCGGCTTTCAATCACGCAGGGGCCAGCAATCAGCGCCAGCGGATTCTCCCCGCCGAACTCTACACCGCCCACACTCACAGTTCTGGTTGTCATATCTCACTCTCCTTATTCTTCAAACTCTCAGCGCGATTTCGCGCAATATAGACCACGCCGATCTTCGAGCAAGAACGGCGTAAATTTACACTACAGTGTCTTCATATCTAAACCTTAACATGAGAAACCAACATGTCAACGGAAGGGAGCTTCTCACCGGAAATCAGCGGGACGAATATCCTTCAAATTCAGTTGAATAGTGGTGCGTCCTTTCCACGTATTTTCCTGAAGATTGAAAGCGACATCAACGGCACCGGCAGGTAATTTCTCCGCCATATTAAAACCGATCGCATCCACACGAGAATCGCCATCAGACAAAACAAGCTTCAGGTGCTTTTCTTTAAGAACACGAGAATCCGCCACCTGCGCATTCAAAACAGCCCAAACCGGTTCTGGATTATCCTGACCGAACGGTCCCGCACGTTTCAGACCATCCATCAACGAAGAAGTAACATCGGCAAGTTGAAGCACCTGATCGATATTCACCACGGATCGCAGATCCGCCCCCTTCAGCCGTTCAGAGGCAAACGCGTTGAACTGCTTCCGAAACGCAGCCAGATGTTTCTCCTCGATATCGAGCCCCGCTGCCATCTCATGTCCGCCGTACTTTTGGAGCAAACCCGAGCAGGCGTTGAGACCATCAAGAATGCTAAACCCAGCAATACTACGGCAGGAACCGCGCCCCGCACCATTCTCCAGCCCGATCACAACAACAGGTCGTTCATACCGCTGAACCAAACGCGACGCAACAATCCCGATCACGCCGATATGCCAACCCTCCCGAGCAATAACAATCCCAAAATCCGTATCTGCATTGAACGTTTTTTCAATCTCATCAACCGCCTCTTGAACGATTGTTTTTTCGATCGTCTGGCGCTCACGATTTGCTTGATCGAGGAAACGAGCTTTCTCCTCGGCCGTCGACGGAAGATCCGTCAGAAACAACTCCAGCGCAGCATCCGGGCGCCCGATACGCCCAGCCGCATTGATACGCGGACCCAACGCAAACCCGGCATGATACGCCACAATCTGCCCAGTCACTCCAGCCAGTTTCTTCAGCGCATTCCAGCCCGCGTTCGTAGAGTTTTCCAACGTTTGGAAACCCGCACGCACCAGCGCACGATTTTCCCCAAGCAGCGGAACCATATCTGTAACCGTCGCAACAGCCACGAAATCGAGATATTCCTTAAGATCAATCGAAGCGGCGGATGCGTTATTCGCATCGCGCCCAACCTTGATAAGCGCGTGACACAGCTTAAACGCAACCCCAACCCCCGCGAGAATCGATGAAGGATTCCCCGCCTCACCGACCTTCGGATTCACAACCGCAACCGCCCTAGCTACCTCGGAGCCCGGCTCATGGTGATCCGTAACAACAACATCAACACCGAGCTCTTTCGCCTTCTCGACCGCCTCGAAAGAACTCGTTCCGCAATCGACCGTAATAATCAGAGACGGGCTACATCGCTCAATACAAGTCGCTAAAGAATGAAGAGAAAGCCCATACCCATCCGCGAGCCGATTCGGAATAAACGCAGAAACCTCCGCACCAAGCAACCGCAAAACTCGAACAAGCAACGCCGTAGAACAAATGCCATCAGCATCATAATCTCCAAAAACCGTAACCCTTTCTCCGGTTCTCAGCGCACGCCAAACCCGATCCACCGCCGGACTCATATCCGGCAATTCAAAAGGATCGCACAACGAACGCAATCCACAATGAATCGATTTCGAAATATCCTCGACCGTTTCGCACCCACGCTGCACCAAAAGAGAGACAACCGGTCTCGGTAGGTTTTCCAACCCTTGGAAAAGTTTTTCAGCAAGTGCTTCGTTGCACGGTATAAAGTTCCAACGATTGGACATATAACTTCCCCCCTTTAAGAATCCACTCGAAGATGCCCAACCAGAGCCCGCAATCCAAGAACATAACTCTGCCCCTTAAATCCCATAATCTGGCCCACACAACCCGCCGCCGTTAAACTCGTATGGCGAATCTCTTCACGCGAATGCGTATTACTCAAATGAACCTCAACAGAAGGAACCACATCCGAAACCGCCTTAATCGCATCAGCAATCGCCAGACTCGTATGAGTAAACGCAGCCGGATTAATCAGGATTCCATCATAAAACCCGCGTGCCGCACCGATTCGTGTAATCAGATCGCACTCAGCATTGGTCTGGAAAAAATCCATCACCACATCGCCGAGCTCGACCGCGCAAACACGCAGCTCCTCCTCGATAGATTCAAGTGTCTCGACTCCATAAATCTCCGGCTCACGCGTACCAAGCAAGCGAAGATTTGGACCATTCAATACCAATATTTTGAGCGTTTTCATGAGAGAAGTTTTACCATAATCGAAACAATGTGCAATTTGTATTTGACTCATCTGCAAAAACGTTTACTCTCCGTGTTTTCTGAATTACACAGTAGCTCATTCGAGCGGGTGGATTTAGGGCGATTAGCTCAGCTGGTTAGAGCATCTCGTTTACACCGAGAGGGTCGGGGGTTCGAATCCCTCATCGCCCACCAATTTAGTGCCGATTCGCTTTGCGAATCGGTTTTTTTATTACAATTGGATTCGCAAAACCAAACACAAAAACGGGCCAGTAAACAAGATCTGAGTTTCTTATAGTTGATTCCTGCCGGCTCCTTTGGTACGCTCGGGTTTTGGAACTTTTACGGAGAACGATAAATGCGAGTTTTGCTTCACAACGAATTAGATTCATCAGGACTTGAGTCTGCGATAAACAAAACCATCGCACGGCTTCAAGAAGGAGATTTCAGATCTGCCGATGTCAAAAAAATGTCGAACAACTCATTCTATCGCGCAAAACTTTCTTCCGCAGATCGTCTTCTCTTTCAAATCGGACGGGTGAACGATCAATCCGTTCTCCTGATTCTAGAGGTCATTCGCCATCATCGATACGAAGCATCACGGTTCTTGAATGGAGCGAAGGTCGACGAGGCGAAACTAAAGCCAATCGAATCCATCGCAGATTGCTCCTCAAACACAGTTCCGATGCGATACGTCCATCCAGAAAAACAACGATTTCATCTACTCGACAAAGTACTCTCATTTGACGACGAACAAGAAACCATACTCGGAATGCGTCCGCCGCTCATTGTAATTGGTTCCGCAGGAAGCGGTAAAACCGCCCTTGTACTCGAAAAACTAAAACACCTACGAGGAGACGTACTATACACAACCCTCTCTCCGTACCTTGCACAGAACGCACGCGACCTCTACTACAGTCACCACTACCAAAACGAGGCTCAAAACGTAACATTCATGTCGTTCCGCGAACTTCTCGAATCATTAGATGTTCCACAGGGGCGCGAAGTCACATTTCGTCTATTCATGAAATGGTTCGATCGCTTGCGGACAACAACCTCAATCAAAGACGGTCATAAACTCTTTGAGGAATTCAATGGCGTATTAACCGGCGGGTCGGTTGACCAGCCATACTTGAGCCGAGAAAACTACCTAGCCCTAGGTGTACGCCAATCCATCTTTACGGATGAAATCCGTACAGAGGTCTACCATCTATTCGAGAAATACTTAACACATCTAAAAAAACACTCCTTATTCGACCTAAATCTCGAAGCCTATCGCTGTCTCTCCCTGTGCAAACCAAGCTACGACTACATCGTAGTCGACGAGATTCAAGACCTCACCAACACACAGCTCACACTAATACTTCGACAACTTCGCAAATGGGACCGCTTCGTTCTCTGCGGCGACTCCAACCAGATCGTGCATCCAAACTTCTTTTCATGGAGTAGCCTAAAAAGCATGTTCTACGAACAACACACCTCGAAATCTGAACACAAAAAAACCATCGAACGAGTTCTCGCGAACAACTACCGAAACTACAAACAAGTCACAACACTAGCGAACAACCTGCTACAAATCAAAAACGCTCGCTTCGGTTCCATCGACCGAGAAAGCAACTACCTCGTCAACAGCGTCGCCTCGAAAAACGGAACCGTCGAACTTCTCTCCGCAAAAGAAAACGTCCTAAAAAAAATCAACGACCAAACCTCACGCTCCATGCACACCGCCATACTAGTGCCGCGCAACGAAGACAAAGCAGAAGCCGCCCGCTACTTCAAAACCCCGCTCCTCTTTTCAGTTCAAGAAGCAAAAGGGCTCGAATACGCCAACATCGTCCTCTACAACTTCGTCACAACCTCCAGAAAAGAATTCAACACCATCGTCGAAGGCGTCACACCAGAAGACCTAACAGGCGAACTAACATACGCCAGAGCAAAAGACAAACGCGACAAATCGCTAGAAGAATACAAATTCTTCATCAACTCCCTATACGTCGCCATGACCCGTGCTGTTGAAAACCTCTACATCGTCGAAAAAAACACCACACACCAGCTCTACAACCTACTCAACCTCGCCGTCATCTCCAAAGAAACAAACCTCCAACAAGACGAATCCTCCATCGACGACTGGAAAGACGAAGCCAACCGCCTCGCCGCGCAAGGCAAAGAAGAACAAGCAGAAGCCATCCGACGCGACATTCTAAAAACAGAAGACGTTGGCTGGGACATCCTCACCACCGAAACCCTAATACCGCTCAAAGAAACCGCACTAAATCCGGAAGAACAAAACAAAAAATCAAAACAGCTCCTCTTCGAATACTCGATGACATATCACTGCACACAC
This sequence comes from Pontiellaceae bacterium, assembly GCA_029934215.1. Classification (GTDB taxonomy): domain Bacteria; phylum Verrucomicrobiota; class Kiritimatiellia; order Kiritimatiellales; family Tichowtungiaceae; genus Tichowtungia. Next base: position 11,398 of record JAOZMR010000056.1, read on the forward strand.
TACATCGAAAAACTCGACAATCTCAACTTCAAACGAGCCAAAGAACCAGAAAAACACGCACGCGCAATCTTCCGAACCTACACCTACGACTACCTACCAGGCATGCGAAAAACCCTCCACAAAAAACTCGACCGCTACGGAGTAGACTTCCGCAACCCACTCAACCAAACCCCGCTCATGCTTGCCAGTCGCCTAGGCGACGTACCACTCGTCAAAGAACTCATCCAAGCCGGCGCCGATCGAGACGCACTCGACAACTGGGGACAAAACGCCCTTCAAATCGCCCTGGGCGAATCTTACCTCACCAACTCACCAACCCTTCACAAACTTGGCGAACTCTACCCACTTCTCGCACCGCCAGCCATAAAACTACGCATCCACAACCGGCTCGTCAAAATCGACAGCCATCTCATGGAATTCTTCCTCTTTCAATCCATGATCGCTCTATTCCCACGCATCCTACGCTACAAAGCAAAAAGCCAATGGTTCAGCACAGAGCAAAAACCATCCTTTGAATCAGGCGACTTCTTTTTCGCAGTCGACAGCTTCCCAGAATACGTTCTACCTGCACGCCGCAAAAAACGCTCCTACATATCAAGCATTCTCTCCAAAAACGAAATCTATCGAGACGGACCCTACAATCGAAACATATTCCTACGCGTTGAAAAAGGGCAATACATTCTCAATCCAATCATGGACATAGCCGTCAACAACAAATGGGTCAACATCTACGACATGCTCGGCCTTCACAACGACGCAAAAGACGGTCAACCCATGGCGAAAAAACTCAGGAAATACATCGTTGACGCCCGATACCCGATCGAAAACGACATTCCACCGCCGAAATTCTCCGACTACTTTTTTGATTTCAAAATGCCGGACTATTAGAAACAACCCCTTTACGTAGCTGGTGGCACCTATTGACAAGCAGACTCAGAATCTGAGCGAGCAATGAACAGCAGCCTCATACAAAAGGCTTACCTCTTGGATTTACCTCGCAAGTTTAATGATCCCACTTCACATGCGCAGAAACGAGGGTCCCGCGGATGGTAAAACGTCCCACGGATCAGAATAGGCTCAAGTAGAGGGCGTTTCATCTGCGGGACGGTTTTTGAAGCGGACAGGAACGGGTTTGCCCAGCGCTGAAAGCGTAGCGATAAATAATTTTTGTATTCAAAAACAACGACTGTTAAGGAGCGGTTCATGAATGAAATTTACGAACAAGCAAACCTTCAAGAGACCCCGTCAGTGCCGCTTCCTTTGGGTCGCTTCTTTTTGGGGAATACAAAAAGCACGTTCGGAATACCTCAGGTCTGCCGTCAATCATTCTGCAATTAAAACTCTTCCAATCCTCGGAAGTCCACCTTTCCAAAAATCGGCAATCTCCCCCCCTCTGCTCCCTCCAAAGTTCCTCTAGCGATAGCCTTTCTATTACCCACAAGTCGGGGCGATGGCTAGAGTTTTGATTCCAGCTTAA
>JAOZMR010000274.1 GCA_029934215.1 Pontiellaceae bacterium
ACCTCATGACAGAGAAGCCAGAAATCGCAGCCAGAATGCAAAAAGAGCTAGACGACTGGAAAGCCTCTGTGGAACGAAGCATGAGAGGGGACGACTATCCGGGCATTGCCGATTGAAGATTGAAGATTTTCGATTTTTCCAAACAGAGGAAAATGCACCGGCGATACGCCCACAGGATTTGTAACCGTCATCCTGTGGGCGACTCTAGCGATAGCGGGTGGTGAAAAATCGTTCCGCACAGATTCCGCGCACCGATTCTTCGCATTTTTTACCACCCGCTATCGCTAGAGGAACTTCGGGGGGGCAGAGAAGAGAGGGAAGGGGAGGGGAGATGAATATTAAATATCGAACAAGGACTATCGAATGTCGAAGGTGGGAAACATTGCCGGTTTTTGAAAAAGTAAACTTCCAAGGGTTGGAAGAATTTGAGCCACAAGAGAACGCAGAGATCACGAAAGATTTGGATAGGGAGATGTTTGCGCAACGAATTGGCATCGGCTGGAAATGGGAAGAGGTGGGAGCTTCCAGCTCGCCTGTTCCTGATACCTTTTTCAATGGATTCCTACACGGGTACCTTTTTCGAAAACCGTCCCATCATTGGAAACGAGCTGGATCAGGTTTTCACAACCACTTCGTTAGAGGAATAGAGAGGAACTTCGGAGAGGGAGTTCTGGTCACTTCACATGCGCAGAAACTAGGACCCCACGGATGGTAAAACGTCCCACGGGCTCAAGTAGAGGGCGGTTCATCCGCGGGACGTTTTACCATCCGTGGGGACTTCTCTTTCCAACCTCTGGAAGAACCCACCCCGCCGTTCATCCGTGGGACGGCAGCGCTAAGGCGTGGTAAACATCCGTGGTAATAAATCTCCCGATGTTTGGACATTTTTATTTAAACTGGCATCATTCAACTTGCGAGGCAAATCTCTGAAATGTGCGTTTTGTATGAGGGCTGGTAGATGCGGTGTCCTTATCGCATTTTTCCAATGCTTGGAACTTTCGGCGGGCGGTTTAGAGACATCCGGCGGGGATTTGGATGATGTTTTCGGTGAGCATGCGGATTTCTTCTGCGTTGTTGACGACGATTCCGTACGTCAGGTTTTCCTGCTCAATGAAGCGCGATAGGTTACGTAGATCTGTAGACCTTGTTGAAACCCCAAATTTGATTTCAATCGGAATTCGTTCGCCGTCGGGGGAGGTTAGTATCAAATCGACTTCAGCTCCGTTTCGGGTGCGATAATAATTTGCACCCCACGGAACGGTTTCAACAGCACGAAGCCCCTGAAGAATTTCTTCTGCGATAAACCCCTCAAAAGCCGCCCCGACTCCCGGATGACGGTAGAGCCGATCCAGACTGCGGATTCGCAGCAAATAATGGAGAAGTCCGCTGTCGCATAGATAGCCTCTTGCCATTTTTACAACGGATTTCGCCGTGGTGTTCTCCAGACTGGGGAGGTTGCGCCAGATATAGGTTCCTTCCGCAATATCCAGATAGTTCCGAACAGTTGCTTCGCTGATGTTCAAAGACCGTCCAATTTCTGACCGGTTCACAATGGTTCCGGAGAGATTGGAAAGCATAGAGATAAACCGCTGATAGGTTTCCATGTTTAGCCCAGGAAACAGTTTCCGGATATCTCGCTCAATGTAGGTTTTGTGATAGTTCGTTATCCAGCGGTCAAAAAACGCCGAGTTTTTTTTCATCGGTTCCGGATATCCTCCGTAAAGAAAGTGATGCATCACCTCTTTAGAGAGTAATGGGCATTCGATCTCTTTTAGCTGTGCAAGATGTGTCGCTGTCGGAGAGTCGTTTAGAATCGAGTAAATTGCGGGCAACGGTTTTTTGTAACGCTCATTCATTTTTAGCGTACCCATCTCGATCAACCCGACCCGTCCGGCGAGACTTTCGGCAATATGGCCTTTCAGATCCGGCGAGCTGGAGCCGGTCAGAATATAACGTCCTTTCTGATTTCGGTTATTATCTATGACGCCGCGAAGTTCTTTGAACAGAGTCGGAGAAGCCTGAGCCTCATCAAGAATCACCGACTCCGGGTGTTCTCTAAAGAAGAAGGAATAATCACGAGTGATCAGATCGAAGTCATCTCCGTTTTCCAGATCAAAGTAGCTCCACATTGGAGAGACCATCCGGCTGAGGGTCGTTTTCCCGCACTGACGAGGTCCAAGCAGGACGACGACGGGAAACATTTCAAGGTAATCAGAGACCTTTTGAATGAGATTTCTATTGAGGATCATAAGGATTTATTGCAGATAGCCCTCTTGTCTGCAAGTAAAATTCGCAAGGAGCGTGCGAGTTTTGCTTATTGATTGACAAAAAAATTGTCGCAGACCCCGATCGCTCTGGACGATAAACAACCTCCAGCCCTCATGCAAAACGCCTGCATTCCGGCTAAAGAGGCTTAACGTAGTGCCGTTCATCCGTGGGACGGCCACTCTAAGGCGTGGTAAACATCCGTAGTAATAAATCTCCCGATGTTTGGATATTTTTATTTAAAGTGGCGTCATTCAACTTGCGAGGCAAACCTCTGAAATAGGCGTTTTGCATGAGGGCTGGATCTCAGTTTTCACCCTCCGAAAATCCCTTCCCTGATATAGTTCCCAAAAACTGCCCAAGCGCCATCGCAACCTTTTCGGTATCCCCAAGACAACAACTGATGTCGACACCGTTAACCCGACAAAAATCAGTCCCTAAACAAATCCTCACCACCACCTCATCAACTTCCGAATAAAATAGACGGGCATTCGAACTAAAAATCTCCTTATAATAGATTGCATCATCCGTTAACATAAAACCGCTATTAGCGCGTCCAAAAACCGTGTTGTCATAGAAAACTAATACATCCTCCTTTGTCAACCCACGACCATAGGCTTTTATTGCCCGCGCCAACTTGCCTCCATCTTCGTAAGGAGGAAGAAACACCTTGTTCTTCGAATCATCAGCTAACTCCCGAAAATACCTCTCAACCAAAACTTCAGCACGATCAGCCACGCCATCCTTTGAGCCACCATCCAGTTTCGTAATCTCATCTTTACCGTTGAGGCTGTCCGTCCATTTCATTTTCGGCACCAAGAAAGGCTCGGTTTTTTCAACCGCCTAATCGAGTACTTTCACGTCCAACCCATCCTCACGCGAAACCATGATATTCTGTGGCTTAATATCGCGATGCAACACCTTCTTTTTGTGAGCATAATCGAGCGCGGCGGCGATAGGTCGGGCATATTCCAAGGCTTGGAAAAGCGTCATCTTCTCGTCCGGCATAGCGGAGCGGAACGCAGAAAGCGTCGCGCCCGGCGCATACTCCATCACCACCAGATAGTCACCGTTTTTGATGCCCATCTTCTCGGCCGCGCGAGAATCAGGATTTTCCACCCGATGCAGATGCAGCACGGATGCGATAGACGGATGATGCAGACGCGAGACAAGCGCGAAATTTTTACGTCGCGACAGGATAAGTCCAGTATGTCGGGAAAAATGAAACCGTAAACATAA
>JAOZMR010000275.1 GCA_029934215.1 Pontiellaceae bacterium
TGGTTTCCAACCTTTGGAAAAATGGCGCGGCCGTTGTGGTTTTCGATGTCATTTTCATCGAACCCGACCGGATGTCTCCGTCCGAACTTTCCAACCATTGGAAAAATGAACTCGGCGCAGACGTTACTCTGAGTGGTCTTTCTTCCAAGCATTGGAACTTCGATGCGATTTTTGCGGAGGCATTGCTCGGAGGTTTTAGCGTGTTGGGTTGTTTTTTGAACGGTGTCAACGAGCCGATTCAGACCCTTCCCGCTTCAGATGAATCGTTCTATCGTGGATGTTTTTACGAGAAAGGCTTCACGGAGCGCCGCTGGCTTCCGCAGGCAGGATCCGCGTTGCAACCGCTTCCGGAGCTGGCCCTTTCTGCGTCGGGAATTGCGTTCATCAACACCGTTGCTGATCACGACAACATCATCCGCTCAACGCCGCTAGTCTACGCCTACGGGCCAGGCCGTATTTATCCATCGCTTTCGTTGGAGGCTGTCCGCCTTTATGCGGGCGCAAAAAAGGTTGGCATCATTTACGACAACCTTGCGGCGGACGGCGTGCGGCATATTAAAATCTTTGACGGCGTTATCCCCACCGATGCGCACGGGCGGCTTGCGATCAACTATCGCTCCACATCATTCCCATGTTTTTCTGTCAGCGACGTTCTTCATGGGAATGTGCCCGTCGATGCCCTGCGCGATAAAATTCTGTTTGTTGGAACATCGGCTGCCGGCTTGCAGGATATTCGTTCCACGCCGCTCAACAAAGCGTTGCCCGGTGTGGAGATTCATTCGACGGCCGTTGATAATATGCTTTCTGGCGACTTTCTGACGGAGCCGCATTGGATGTTTTTTGCCACGTTATTTTCCATCCTCTTGGGCGGACTGGTTTTAACGCTGCTCGTTGTTTTCACGCCGGCCATCGTTTCATTTCTCGTCATGATCCTCGCAGACGCCGCAGTGATCGGAGCAAGCTGGTGGCTGCTCAGCACCCAAAACATGATTGTTTTGCCCGCCGAAACCATTGCTGTGTGGGGCGTGGTTTTTGCTGGGGTAATCGCCGTGAAATACTGGCAAGAGGAGACCGGACGCAAGCAGGTGCGCGGAATGTTTGGAACCATGGTTTCCTCCGATGTGCTGAAATATCTAGAGCAAAACCCAGGCAGTTTTTCACTATCCGGCGCACGCGCCGAGGCGACCATGTTTTTCTCCGACGTCGCCGGATTCACCACGATTTCCGAGAGCCTGGAGCCGTCTCAGCTGGGGGAACTGCTCAATCGATACCTAAGCCCGATGACGGAAATCATCATGGCTCGCGGCGGATACGTGGATAAATACGAAGGCGACGCCATCATGGCAGAATGGGGCGTGCCCTTTCCCGTTGAAGACCACGCAGTGCAGGCGTGCCATGCGGCTCTTGAGCAAACCGAAAAGCTGGAAGAATTGCGCTCGAAACTCAAAGAAGAATATGGCCACGAACTCACCGTCCGGATGGGGATAAACACCGGAACAGTAACAGCCGGAAACATGGGCTCGATCAATCGATTCCAATACACTGTCATGGGCGACGCCGTGAACCAGGCTGCTCGATACGAATCCGGCAGTAAGCCCTACGGCGTACAGATTATGATTGGCGAGACGACCCGCAACGCCATTGGCGATCTGTTCGAAGTCCGTTTGCTCGATATACTCGTCGTGAAAGGAAAAACCCAGCCGGTCAAAGTCTACGAACTGCTCGCCCGAGCTGGTGAATTGGGCGCGGATAAAGCAAACGTGGTCGCTCTATATTGCGAAGCACTAGCACTGCATTGGACACGTAAATTCGACGAAGCGACAGCAATGCTCGACCAGGCGCTGGAAATAATGGAAGATTCCCCATCAAGCATGTTGCGCAAACGAATATTGAACTACATCAAAAAACCACCACCCGAGGAATGGGGCGGCGAATTTGTCAACACGACCAAATAGAGAAGCCACATGAAAATCACATTTTACGGAACACGCGGAGTCTTTCCAGCAGGCGCACAAATGAGCTGCGCACAGGTCGACGCACCGGACGGCTCCTTTGTCATCGACCTCGGTTCAACCACACTATTCGACGATCCAGCACGCATCGCCAGACTCGACAAAGTGCTCCTCACGCACATGCACCCAGACCACATAGCCATGCTCGCCAGCCTAATCGTCGAACGCCTCAACCTGCCAGACGCGACTGGGCCCTGCACCTTCGTGTGCCCAGAATCCATCCCGGAATATATGAACATCTCTGGACTGAGCAACGTTCCGGGATACACACAGCTCGACACGGTCCCTTCGGAATGGTGCGGGCTCAAACTAGAAGCAACAACAACGAACCACCCCAAGAAAAACTTCGCATACAAAATGTCGGATAACGACTCGACTCTTGTCTGGACAGGCGACTGCTCCTATTCGCCAGAACTCGTCTCCTTTTGCCGAGACGCGGACGTCATTATTTGCGAAGCCTCCATGAAAGAAGAGAACCTCGAAAAAGCGCTCGACTGGGGACACATGACACCATCATTGTTCGTTCGGTTCATAAACGAAGCAAAACCAGCGCAAGCCATCGCGACACACTTCACAGAGCTTGAACCGGATCTATTTGAAAGAGCAGTGCGCAAACACCTTGATCCTGCAATTGAGCTACACATCGCCGTCGACGGATACATCTTTGACCCTGCCGGATAAGAACTCCAGCCCTCATACAAAACGACACCATTCGATTTTTGTCTCGCAAATTGAATGGTGCCGTATGTTCAACCCGTTGGTTTTCGAATGGTTTTTTCAATGCTTGGAAATGGGTCGAAGCAGTCATCTGCATTCGAGAGGTAAAACTAAAAAAGGACGACTGCGCAAGAAAAGACAAAACAAGCTTAATTCTTCGTTTCCTTTCTAGACTTCTGTAGCGTGATCCTCACCATCGTCAACATACCCATCATCATCATCAAAGTCATCGTCATACCCGCCATCATCATCATCAAAGTCATCATGCAAACGGACGCCCAATTTGTAAAAAATCTGTCCGCTCGCTGGGGGATTTGTGTCAGTGAACGATTCGACAGTCCACTGGATATTCGTTTCCAAGGGTTGGAAACCTTCTGATAGATTTGTTGTCCGATAGACGGAATACACTCGACCAGAAACAGACGACCAACTAATCACATTCCGAGCATTGGAAACCTTAAAAAAAGCAGAAGGGTTACCCGGGTTCAGTCCAATGATGCGGGCTTCGCGAAGGGTATTCACACCGTTGGCGCCGATCTGTTCAGGATTTTCGTCGTACAAACTTTCCCAGTACGCCGCTTCCGCCGCTTCCGCCGCTGCCGCTGCCGCCGCTTCCGCCGCCGCTGCTGCCGCTTCCGCTGCTGCTGCCGCGTCCGGTTGCGCCGCTGCTTCCGCTGCTGCGCCCGTATCGGCTTGTGAAACTTGGGCATCAGCCCTCATACAAAACGTCCTTTTTTGAGTTTTGCCTCGCAACTTGAATG
>JAOZMR010000276.1 GCA_029934215.1 Pontiellaceae bacterium
TATCTTTCATTATGTTTACGGTTTCATTTTTCCCGACATACTGGACTTATCCTGTTGCGATGTGGATTCTCGTGATTATAATTTTGCGGTTTCTTCCGATCACGGTTCTCCGGTTCCAAGCATTGGAACAAGCGTGCATGCGTGGAGATCGACTGTGACGTGTTCGGCGGGTGCTTCTGTTGAGGATGGGGTTCGTTGGCATCCTTCAGGGTGGACCGGAACTGGATCGGTTCCGAGCGTTGGAACAACTGTTACAACGGGTGAAATTGTTCTTACGAATTTGGAGTCGTCGATTGATTGGAATTGGGAAACATTTTTTGCAATTACCAATATCACTGTTTCTCAACAAGAAGGAACGAAGCTTGTCGATATTACGTATGATATCGTTAGCGATGTTACAAATGGTGTGCCGATCGGTTTGGGGGTTCAAGACGGAAGCACGAATGTCGTGAGTGAAAGTATCACTGGAGATATAGGAGCAAATGTTCTTCCGGGAATTGAAAAGTCAATTGTCTGGGATATGGGTGCTGATTGGAACGGGCATGTCTCCGATCAAATGGAATTTGCACTTTTTACGTTTATTGGTTCTGCTGGGTCGAAATTTTTTTTCAGTGAGATGTTCGAAACTACGACATTTTCTTCGGCAAACTGGGCTTATATATCATATGCGGTAATTGACTCACTCGGCATTTCGGAAACTAGCGCTCCATATTCCGCTCGTCTCAACGGGGATCCGTCTGGTGGAGATGAGATGAGATCTGCTGTAATCGACCTGTCGTCTGCCGAAAACCTTACGCTTTCATACAATTATCAGCGCACCGGCGGAGGAAACTCACCGGAGTCCGGCGATGATTTGATTCTAGAGTATAAAAATTCGTATGGGAGTTGGGTGGAACTTGAACGTCAGTTCGGTGGTGGTGGTGACATGACCACATATCAGCAACGAGTCGTCACTTTGCCTTCAGGTGCTTTGCACGGTGCTTTCCAGTTTCGCTTTACCAATACTGGATCGGACGGCAGCTATGATGATTGGTTCCTAGACAACATAGAGATTGCAGGAAAATATGAATCCTCTGTAGAAATGGGCGCTGCTTCTGTGGGAGTCATTTCTTTGGATTCCCGCGATTACAGTTTGACGGTTTCTTCTGCTCACGGAACTCCTGTTCCAAGCATTGGAACGCATCTGTATGCGTGGAAATCAGCAGTGACCTGTTCGGTAGCTACCGCATCCATCGAAGACGGTGTTAATTGGAAGAATGTCGGGTGGGCAGGAAACGGATCGGTTCCAACTGTCGGATCAACCAACACAACTGGTGAGGTTGTTCTCACGAATTTGGAATCGTCGATTTCTTGGAATTGGGAGACATCTTTTGCGATTACCAACGTGGTTGCCCAGCAACGAGAAGGAACGAAGCTTGTCGATGTTACGTATGATATTGTTAGCGAAGTAACGAATGCGGTTCCGATTGTTTTTGGTGTGAAAAGTGGATCGTCTGTACTCAGTTGCACGTCTGTTTCTGGCGATGTTGGTTCTGGGGTTTTGCCGGGGGTTGGTCGTCAGATTACATGGGATATGGGTGCGGATTGGAACGGGAATGTTGCGGAGCTGACTTATTCGGTGCGGCACTCAACGGTGCCCAGTGTGATATCGTTTGTCTCTGCCTCTTCGGATTCTCGCGATTACAGTTTGACGGTTTCTTCCGATCACGGTTCTCCGGTTCCAAGCATTGGAAAGAGCGCGTATGCGTGGAGGTCGGCTGTGACGTGTTCGGCGGAATCTGCGGTTAGCGGACAAACGAATAGCGTCTGTACTGGCTGGATCGGGGCTGGGTCGGTTCCTTTGGCAGGTTCATCCAATTCAACAGGGTTGATTGTTTTAACGAATGTGAGTTCTTCCATTGTTTGGAGTTGGTCGGTTTACACGGTAAGCGATCTTTGGGCGGAGAATGTTTCGGCGGTTCAGCGGGCTGGAACGAAGCTGGTGGATATTTCGTACGATGTGTATAGCTCGGAGACAAATCGCGTGGCGGTTTCGTTGTCGGTTGATGATGGCGTTGTCGGTTCAGAATCTGTTTCTGGAGATGTGGGTGCGGGTGTTTCTGTGGGTGCGAGGAAGAGTTTAGTTTGGGATGCGGGTGCGGATTGGAGCGGTAATGTGGATTCGTTGATGTTCGAGATTTTTGGCGAGGATGCGCAGGGCGCTGGAGTGGATGCGCCCGCAGGTCGGGTTCGGATTCCAGCGGGGAGAAATAGCGGGGATGATCCGGATTTTGGTGTCTATTCTGTGTCAGCATCTAACTCTTTATTCATGGATGCGAGTGAGGTGTCGAAGGGGCTGTGGGACGGTGTTGTTGAGTGGGCGGTTACGAATGGATACGTTTTTGCGAATGCGGGCGGCGGGTCGGTGTCGAATCATCCGGTGCATTCGATCGGTTGGGTCGATGCTGCGAAATGGTGCAATGCGCGTAGTGAGATGGAGGGGTTTGCTCCTTGTTACAATACGGGTGATTGGAGCTGTGATTTTGATGCGAATGGCTATCGCCTTCCGACGGCGGTGGAGTGGCAGTACGCGGCGCGCGGCGGGTTGAGCGGGAAGCGGTTCCCGTGGGGCGATGAGATTACTCATTCTAATGCAAATTATATTAGTTCGGCTTCGCATGCGTATGATGTGAGCGCGACGCGGGGGCTGCATCCGGTTTATGGTGAGGGGACTGCGCGGGAATCTAGCGGTACGGCGAACAGCTATGGTTTGTATGCGATGGCGGGCAATGTGCGGGAGTGGAGCAATGATTCGTCGGACGCAAATCGCGTGCTGTGCGGCGGTCATTGGCAGGGTCAGGCGCCGGATGCGCGGTGCGCGGCGGTGAGTTTTGCTGATCCGGCGAGTGTTTCGCCGGTGATCGGTTTCCGTACGGTTCAGCGGGCGAGTTCGTTTGCGTTTGTGGTGACTGATTCAGAGGTTCCGGTGGATACTCGCGATTATTTGCTGACGGTTTCGTCGGAGCATGGTTCGCCGTTTCCAAGCATTGGAACAAATGTTTATGCCTGGCATGCAAGTGTGGTTTGTTTTGTGGAGAATGCGTCTGTTGAAGATAGCATTAAATGGGATAGTGATGGATGGATCGGTTCTGGTGCGATTCCTTCGTCCGGTACGACAAGATCCACGGGGGTGGTTGTTCTTACGAATATCGCAAGTTCCATTTCGTGGAAATGGGGAACGGATTTTGTCATTACGAACGCAACAGTTGCGCAGGTTGAGGGAGAGAAGGTGTTGCGCATTTCATACGATATTATCAGCGATGTGCCGAATGGTGTTCCCGTTGATTTATCGATTTGGGATGGGGAATCCGAGTTGTCCGTTACAAATAGTTTCGGGGATGTTGGAGATGATGTTCGCGGTGGAACGAATAGGCAAATTCTTTGGAATATGGGCTCTTCACGAATGTGCGTTTTTTAGAGGCTTTTCGCTCCCCTATTTGAGT
>JAOZMR010000277.1 GCA_029934215.1 Pontiellaceae bacterium
TGCCATTTCTTTGTATCGGAAGGCGAAGGGGGAATGGGAGGGGAGAATGTCGAATGTCGAACAAGGAATTTCGAACTCCGAAGTAGAGAAATATGCATCAGTGGAATGGACTGCGGCGGAGAGATCGGCTCGGCTGGGTGCGGAGATGGAGAACAATCCGGTTCGAGGCAAGGCACATTATGTGGAGGCGTTGGTGAGCTTTAAAAAGGCGGTTGAAAACGCCGTTCCACGAATGGTGCCAAAAATGAAGTGGATAGCCACACTCAACGGAAGAGAGGTGGCAGCAACACTCAAAATAGGAAACAAAACCTTCACGTTGCCAGAAACAATCAAATTCCAAAAAGATCAGTCCTATACAACCTCTCTGACCTATTCTGGATGCAGAACCGTTTCCGCCACGCTGAAAGCGGATTGGAACGGGCTCAAAGAGAAGCGCATTGCGCTGGAGGAGCAGAAAATGCCTTCCGATCTTGTGGAGGTGTCTGGAGCGACCACTGCAAGCTCGGCTCAAAAACGAGCCGTGGCGCAGACGAGTCTGCCGCTGGAGGTGAAGAGCCGGAAGACGGATATCGCGTTCCGGTTGGTTCCGGCCGGAACGTTCACGATGGGGAGCCCAGACAGCGAACCTGGGCGCTATTCATATGAAGGGCCTCAACATTCTGTGACGATCTCGAAGCCGTTCTATTGCGGGAAGTTTGAGGTGACACAAGCGCAATGGAAACAGGTGATGGGTACAAGTCCGGCGCATTTCAAGAACGCAGGCGCCAATGCTCCCGTGGAGTCCGTGAGCTGGGACGATTGTCAGACGTTTCTGAAAAAGCTGTGCGACCTTGAAGGGGTTCCGCAAGGAACCTATCGACTGTTGACAGAAGCGCAGTGGGAGTATGCATGTCGAGCCGGAACGAAGACGGCGTTGTATAACGGAAGATTGACGCTTGCAGGCACATGTAACGGACCTGAACTGGATTCGATTGCGTGGTACGGTGGAAACAGTGGAGTGAGTTATGAGGGCGGATATGACTCGAGCGGATGGAGTGAAAAGCAGTATAATCACACGAAAGCCGGAACGCATCCCGTCGGAAGGAAGAATGCGAATGCTTGGGGAATGTATGATATGATAGGAAATGTGTATGAGTGGTGTAGTGATTGGTATGGTGACTATCCGGCGGGAAGTGTAACCGATCCGACGGGTGTTGCGTCTGGCTCGATTCGCGTCTCCCGCGGTGGGTCGTGGCGCAGCTTCGCGAGGTCCTGCCGGTCGGCGAATCGCCTCAGGTACACGCCCGGCTACCGCCTCGATAGCGTGGGCTTCCGCCTTCTGAGGACTGCCCCAAACCTCCCTTAAAGTGAACGGAAATGGAAGCCCTCGGCGATAGCCGTAAGGGCTGGAATTGGAGAGAGCAGGGAAGATGAAAATACGTGTGGTGACATTGCAATATAGCGAAGGACTCGGTGGGTTTCCTGAAGAGGATCTGCAGGCCGCTTTGGCGGGAAAAGAAGTACTGGAAGTGAGGGAACATTTTTTCGTCCACGGAGGAAAACCGCATATAACTCTGGTTTGCACGGTGGGCGAAGAACCAATAAAAAACCCACCGCGAAGGGGCGAAAAATTCCCAAAAGAAGAACCCGACAAAGACTTACCGGAAAGTTTACGAATACTCTATCGCGATTTACGGATTTGGCGTAACGATACGGCGAAGGCTGCAGGGATTCCGTCCTATCTCATCTTCCGCAACATACAGCTGGTTGAGATTTGCAAAACCCTTCCGAAAACGAAAACGGCGCTGAAAGAGATTGTCGGCGTTGGAGAGAAAACCTGCGAGAAGTACGGGGACGCGGTGTTGAACTTTGTTTCAAAAGTAGAAGCGGTATCGACTGATGGCTAAAAGCTACGGGCACTTGTTTGAAAAAATCGCTGACCCAGCGACTCTGGAGTCAGCACTGAAGCGCGCCGCAAAGGGAAAAAATTCTCGAGCAACGGTTATGCGTTTTCTCTCCGAATCTGAAGCGGAGCTTTCTCTTCTTCGATAAGAGCTTCTTGACGGGACCTATCGCCCGCGTCCGGTTTCTCAGTTCCGCATAATGGATCCGAAACCACGCACGATTACCTGCGCAGATTTTCGAGATCGTGTGGTGCATCATGCTCTTTGTTCTGTGATTTCTCCGTATTTAGAAAGTCGATTCATTGACGATTCGTTTGCCTGTCGTATTGGTAAGGGATCGCATCGGGCAGTGGTACAGGCGCAAAATTTTAGCCGGAGATTTTCCTATGTTTGGAAAGCAGATATCCGAGCCTTTTACGATTCGGTGGATCATGCGGTTTTGTTGCATATGCTGTGTCGACGATTCCGCGAAAAGCGGCTTCATCAACTTTTTCGTATTGTATTAGAACATCCATTTCCTGGTCAAGTTGCAGGCAAGGGGTTGCCTATCGGAAATCTGACGAGTCAGTGGTTTGCCAATTTCTATTTGGATCGGCTCGACCATTTTCTGAAGGAAGATCTCAAGGCTCCAGCGGTGGTTCGTTATATGGATGATTTCGCGATTTGGTCAAATTCGAAGGAGGAGCTGTTCGAAATATGGAGCGAAGCACATCTCTGGTTGTCTGAAGAGCTGAAACTCGAACTCAAGGAGTCTGCGTGTCGGGTTCAACCCGTGTCTCAAGGGTTGATTTATCTGGGGATGCAAATTTTCCCCAGAACGATACGAGTGCAGGGGAAGCGGTTGCGCCGTACTCGGCGCTTGATCGCATTGCGCGAGAAGCAGTTTGCCTCTGGAGAATTAACGGAAGCCGAGTTAGCGCAGTGTGTTGGGGCTGCAGTGAATTTTAAGTTTTTTTCTTTCCCACGATCTTTTTGCGTATTTAGGGGGGATTTTAGGTTTGGAAAACGGAGTGGAGGCGGCGTCTGGCTCGAATCGCGTCAACCGCGGTGGGTCGTGGAACAACAACGCGAGGAACTGCCGGTCGGCGAATCGCAACAGGAACACGCCCGGCAACCGCAACAATAGCGTGGGCTTCCGCCTTCTGAGCACAGCGTTCAATAGGGAGGGCTGTACCATCCGTTTTTCCAGTTCCCGTATTGCGGAACAAAAAGAAATCCCCCACCTGGGGCTGGTACGAGGGTTTTCCAACCCTTGGAACGTCCTGGGCGGGGGAGCTGGAGGGGGAGAATGTCGAATATCGAACAAGGAATATCGAATTTCGAAGTAGGGAGAGACTTTGGGCGAAAGGAATCGAAGTGCAAAAAAGCGACAATGCCCTTTTCTCTGACCCCCTCGGCTGTTCTTTCTAGCGAAGCGGGCAGGAATGGGTTTGCCCAGCGAATGAATGAAATTTACGAATGAACAGCCCATCTGAAGGTCCCATCATTATGCCGTCAATCATTCTGCAAAAACTATATCCCTTTTCAGCCGCAACGGAGCTGGGGCTATTTTCGCAGAATAATTGACGGCAGACCTGAGGTATTCCGAACGTGCTT
>JAOZMR010000057.1 GCA_029934215.1 Pontiellaceae bacterium
TGGGACGTAAATCTCCATGTGTTTGTAGCTTTCAGGTCGAAGTGGCTCTATTCATCAGCCCTCATACAAAACGCCCATTTCAGAGGTTTGCCTCGCAAGTTGAATGACGCCACTTTCAAAACGAATTAAGCGCGCAACGAACGAATGTCTGGAAAAAGCTACAAGAGGTTTAACCGCGAAAGAATACAAAGAACGCAAAGAATAATGGTGTTTAGCCCGTCTTTTTCTTTGCGATCTCTGCGCTCGTGAACCGTTCCCGATGGTCACTATTTTTGACTACAAAAATTATTTATCGCTTCGCTTTCAGCGCGGTTAATAAATCTCCATGTTTTTGCAGTTTTCATGTCACAGTGGCTACATTCAATTTGCGAGACAAAAGGTGAAATTAGGCGTTTTGTGTGAGGGCTGGCATGAGGGCTGGTTCTCACACCTTTGCTTCGAACGGTTCTTCGGTCAGCTTGCCCTCTTTTTTTACCAATTTCTCGATTTTTTGCTCCACCTCGTTCAACTTTTTCGAACAGAGCGTCACCAAACTAGAGCCCTCCTCGAAATGTTTAATCATCTCTTCGAGCGGCAACGAGCCGCTTTCCATTTTCGAAACAAGCGTTTCGAGTCGGTTCAGGGATTGCTCAAAATCAATCGTTTGTTCAGACATCGGTTTCTCCTTTGTGAATACTTGTCTTAACCTCTGATGTTACATAACCTTTTGTGAAACGGGTTTTCAGCAAATCGCCTGCTTTCAGATTCGTCGCATCGCGCACAACAGAGCCCGCAGCGGTTTCTGTCAAACTATACCCTCGGTCGAGCACTCCGAGCGGACTGTAGGCCTGGAGTTGCGCGTGTAGCCGCCGCAGGTCCTGCTTCCGTTTTTCAACCGAGCGTTGCAGTTGGTGCGATAACCGCAAGGAGGCTTCATCAATACGCTGTTGCCTTTGTTGCACGGCAAAATGCAGTGTCTGGATCATGATTTGCCGGAGCCCAGGGATTCGTTCGCGAAGAACAAGCGCACGGTTTTGGAGGGATCCACCGAGACGAGCCGCGAGACGAGTTATCCTTTCATCGAGCTCGTTTTGCACTGGCACCGCCAGTTCCGCCGCCGCCGATGGCGTTGGCGCTCGCAGATCGGCGACAAAGTCGGCAATTGTAAAATCGATCTCGTGGCCAACCGCCGAAATGATTGGAATCTCTGAAGCGGCGATGGCCCGCGCCACAACCTCTTCATTAAACGCCCAAAGGTCCTCAATACTTCCGCCGCCGCGCCCAACAATAAGCAGGTCGATTGGCAGGCAAGACGCTTGCCCTGTTTTATTCAAATAAGCAATCGCCGCAGAAATGCTTTTCGATGCAGTGGCCCCTTGAACTGTCACCGGAGCAAGCAGGATTTCAAGGTTTGGAAAACGTCTTGTCAAGACGTTGATGATGTCGCGAACCGCTGCGCCGGTGGGAGATGTGACGATGCCGATTTTTCTCGGAAGCATCGGAAGTGCTTTTTTGCGAGTTTCGTCGAATAGACCCTCTGCAGCGAGCTTTACTTTCAGTTTTTCAAATTGCTCTTGCAGGTTGCCTTTGCCAGCATCTTCCATTTTGTTGGCGATAAGTTGATAGCTTCCGCGTGCTTCGTAGAGACTGGCTTGCCCGAGAATGCGGACTTTTATTCCGTCTTTCGGATGAAACAACACCGTCGCATTATTTTGCTTGAACATCGCGCACGAAACCGCCGCAGCTTCATCCTTCAGCGTGAAATACCAATGACCACTTGCATGTTTAGTGAGCCGAGAGATTTCTCCTTCCACCCAAACCTCGCCGATCCCACGTTCCAGCGTCATACGAGCCGCGCGGTTGAGCTCGACCACGCTGTAGATTTTGCGTTTCTCGCTCATTTACGCTCTTTCGCGAATTCTCTCGATGGAGAGTGCTTTTCCGGTGGAAAGATTTACGTCGACGATTACACCTTCAAGCGCGGGATCTTTTTTCGCGACATCGTATTTTTGCGGCATACCTGTCACAAAACGCTGGACAACCGGTTCGACTTCCCGACCGATCACGGAATCTTTGGGCCCAGTCATACCCAGATCCGTAATGTACGCCGTACCATTCGGGAGAATTGTTTCGTCCGATGTTTGCACATGCGTGTGTGTTCCAAAAAGAGCTGTCACACGTCCGTCGAGATAGCGACCTAATGCAATCTTCTCCGACGTCGCTTCCGCATGGAAGTCCACAAAAATGGTCTTCGTTTTCACCAAGTTAAGAAGTCGATCAGCGGTGCGAAACGGACAATCCACGGGATCCATAAACACGCGACCCACCAAGAGAATGAGACAAATCGAGCCTTCGTCAGTTTCGATAGTCGTCATGCCGCGACCTGCCGCTTCGGATGGAAGATTCGCAGGGCGCACAATCCGCGGATCCGTTTGAAGGAGTGGGATAAGCTTTTTGTCATCAAAAGAGTGGTCGCCCAGAGTAATTGCCGAGACGCCTGACCCAAGAATACTTTCAGCAATCTCTGGGGACGGACCGCGTCCGCCCGCGCTATTTTCTGCATTGGCGAAAATCAGATCGATGCGTCCCTCGGAGCGAAGCCGCTCCGTAA
Source organism: Pontiellaceae bacterium (assembly GCA_029934215.1). Taxonomy (GTDB): domain Bacteria; phylum Verrucomicrobiota; class Kiritimatiellia; order Kiritimatiellales; family Tichowtungiaceae; genus Tichowtungia. The sequence continues at coordinate 2,591 of JAOZMR010000057.1, forward strand.
CCCGCTGAAAAACCCGTCTTCCTGCCCCGCCAACCATATCACCTGTAAATAGAATTTTCATACGTCGAGTATAACTAAACATTTCCTGCCAATGGAAGACTCTTCATCACAGAATCTGTGATGTTTTTCCAATCATTGGAAAATGTGTTTTTGCATACGCCTTCTATTCGTGTACATTCACGGCTATTCGTGATCAAAAAAAGGAATTTCTTATGCTGTACAGAATCGAAATTGGGTTGAAACAGGGCGTTCCAGATGCGCGCGGGCGTGGCGTTCTTCATAAAGCGCAGGGCGCGCTCGGGCTGACGATTGATGCCTGCCAAACGCGCGACATCTATAAGGTGGTCGCAAACATCGACGACGCGAAAGCCGCCGAGGTGCAAACCGCCTTCGCCGATCCGGTCGTCGCCGACTCCGCGATAAATCGTCTGCCCGCTCCCGAGTCGTTCGACTGGATGCTCGAAGTTGGATTTAAGCCGGGTGTCACTGACAATGTTGGCCGCACCGCTCGTGGCGCGCTCCGCGATATTGTGGGTCGCGAACTAGAGTGGGAAGAGCAGGTTTACACCTCCGTTCAGTATTTCCTTTCCGGCGATCTGAGCCGCGAAGACGTTGAGAGCCTTGGCAAAGACCTGCTCGCCAACACGCTGATTCAAACCATCTCCGTTTTTTCTTCCAAGGATTGGAAGAATTCCGAGCCGGAACTGACCGCACCCATTTTTGATGATCATCCAGAAATTAAGGTGAATACCTACGAGTTGCCCGACGACGATGCGGAGTTGATGAAAATTTCCTCCGACGGCATTTTGTCGCTTTCCCTCGAAGAGATGCGGACGGTTCGCAACCACTATCTGCGCGACGACGTGAAAGCGCACCGCGCTGAACTCGGTCTGCCCGAGTGGCCGACCGACATCGAACTCGAATGTATTGCCCAAACTTGGTCGGAACACTGTTCGCACAAGATTTTTGCCGGAACCATCGAATACAAAGACGAAGAGACTGGCGAGAGCGAAACGATTCACTCGCTCTACAAAACGTACGTCAAAGCCTCCACCAAAAAGGTGACAGAATCCATCGACTGGCTCGTTTCGGTTTTCACCGACAATGCGGGCATCGTGAAATTTAACGACGACATTCATCTTGTCTATAAAGTGGAAACCCACAACTCGCCGTCCGCGCTCGATCCGTACGGTGGATCGATGACCGGGATCGTTGGCGTCAACCGCGATCCGCTCGGAACCGGAATGGGCGCCGCGCTGGTTTCCAATGTTTGGGGCTACTGCCTCGGGTCGCCGTTCTACGACAAAGAAGTGCCCGAAGGTCTGATGCATCCACGTCGCATTCGCGACGGCGTTCACGAAGGTGTGATCGACGGCGGCAACCAGTCCGGCATTCCGTATAGCCGAGGGTTCGAATGTTTCGACGAACGTTTTCTCGGAAAACCCCTCGTTTATTGCGGAACCATGGGAACCATCCCCGTAACCGTCACGGGCGGCCCCTCCGAACGCAAAGAGATTGAGATCGGTGACTGGACCGTTATGTGCGGCGGACGGATTGGTAAAGACGGCATTCACGGCGCGACATTCTCGTCTGAAGAGCTTCGCACCGAATCTCCGGCGCAGGCCGTGCAGATTGGTGACCCGCTCACCCAGCGCAAACTTTACGAGTTCATTCTCGAAGCGCGCGATCTTGGTCTCTTCCGTTGTATCACCGACAACGGCGCGGGTGGCATCTCCTGCTCGTTTGGCGAAATGGGTAAATACTCCGGCGGTTGCGAATGCGATCTCGCGGGCGCACCGCTCAAATATGAAGGCCTTCAGCCGTGGGAAGTGCTGGTTTCCGAAGCGCAGGAGCGCATGACGCTCGCCGTTCAACCCGAACAACGCGAAGCGTTCGAGGCACTCGCGAAGCAGCGCGATGTCGATGTCGCGTTCATGGGCAACTACAACGATTCCGGTTACTTCACCGTCAAACAAGACGGCAAAGTGATCGCCAGCCTCGACATGGATTTCCTCTACGAAACCGGCTGTCCGACACTCGTCATGCCCGGCGTTTGGAAGAAACCGAACATCCCCGCTCCGGCAGTGAAAGCCGATGAAGACTGCTCGGAAATGCTCACGAAACTGATGGGCGACCTCAATATTTGCTCGCGCGAATACAAGAGCCGCATCTACGACGGCGAGGTCAAAGGGCTTTCCGTTGTGAAGCCGTTTGTCGGCGTCAACGCCGACGTTCCGTCTGACGCCACGGTTATGCGCGTCGAGTACAACAACGACCGCGGCGCAGTTCTCGCCGAAGGCATCAACCCGTGGTTCTCCGATATTGATACGTACGACATGACTACGTCAGTCATCGATGAAGCGGTTCGTCGCGTCGTTGCTGTTGGCGGATCGCTCGATCGCATCGCGATTCTCGACAACTTTTGCTGGCCCGATCCTGTTGAGTCTGAAAAAACCCCGGACGGCGCGTATAAAATGGCGCAGCTCGTTCGCTCCAACAAAGCGCTCTACGATCTGACCACGCTCTACAAAACACCCGCCGTTTCCGGTAAAGATTCCTGCAAAAATGACTCCACTCGCGGCGGAAAGAAAATCTCTATTCCGCCGACGCTTTTGATTTCGACGATCGGTCAGATCGACGACGTGAAAAAAGCGATCACTATGACGCTCAAAAATGCGGGCGATGTCATTTATGTCATCGGCGAAACCAAAGACGAACTCGGCGCCTCGGCGTACTACCGTAAACTCGCAGAAGAGCAAGGCGCTCCGATGAACTACGGCGGAACCATTCCGGCAGTCGATGGCGAGCAAGCGCTCAAAATCTACGCCGCGATGAACAAAGCGACGGATGCGGAATTGCTTAAATCGGCGACCACTCCGTCCAAAGGCGGACTCGGGGTTGCGCTTGCGCTGACCGCCATTGGCGGACAGCTCGGCGCGGACGTGGAGCTTCCACGCCTTGGAAACCTCGATGCCGCAACGGCATTGTTCTCCGAATCGAACAGCCGCTTCATCGTGAGCTGCGCTCCCGAAAAAGCCGCTGAGCTTGAAACGCTTTTTGCAGGGCTTCCGATTGAAAAAATTGGGGTTGTCGTGGCAGAGAAGAAGTTCGTGGTGAAGGGCGTTGTTGACGTTTCTCTGGAAGCACTGGTGAAACCGTTTAAAGCCACACTACACGGAATATAGGTCTCGCAGGACTTATTTGACCTATTTTTTTCTTTTCTAAACAGGAGAAAACAAATGCACAGCAAAGACGATCTGATTCGGGCGCATGGCGGCTATCGAAACCTGAAGTCTTTCCAGATGTCGGAAATCGTCTTTGATAGAACCGTGAAATTTTGCGGGCGGTTTGTGGATCGTTTCTCCCGAACCACCGATCCGATGGTGCAAGCCGCCCGTTCTGGGCGGCAAAACATCGCAGAAGGCTCGCAGGTTTCGGGCACATCCAGAAAGTTTGAACTCAAGTTGGTCAGCGTCGCGCGCGGAAGCCTCGAAGAGCTTCTGCTCGACTACGAAGATTTCCTCCGACAGCAAGACTTCAAAAAATGGGCGAAAGACTCCAAAGAGGCGCTGTTTGTTCGGAAGCTCGGAACTCAAAAAGATAGGTTATATTCGACCTATAGCACCTATCTCGAAACCCGCAAAGCTGAGGTTTGCGCCAACATCTTGATTTGCCTGATCCACCAAACGAACTACTTGCTCGATCAGCAGTTGAAACAGCTCGAAGCCGACTTCTTCGAACAGGGCGGCTTCACCAAGCGGCTCTATCAGAGCCGGAAGAAGAAGCGGGGTTTCTGAGGTGCCGAAGTACGATAAAATCGAGGAGTTGTTGGTTGAGCTTTATCAACATCGGAGGTTGTTTTCGGCTTTGTTTGAGCGACGAATGACGGCGGTTTCTGAGGAGGCAGTTCTGGAGATGGTCGACGGAAGTGCTGAAAAGCTGGAGCGTTTGGCGGCTTATGGGCTGTTGGTGCGAACGCCTGGGATGGTGGGGCTGGATTCACAGTTGCAGGATTTTTTCAGTGAGTATATGGAGGTCGATGAGACGGTTCATGTGCTTTATATTCAGGAAAATCTAAACGAAATTAAAAAGCTCCAGAGCTATTGGCTGAAGGATCGGCAGGAGCGTTATCTGCTGAAAATCAAGAAGCATCTGCGTGGGATCATGCGTATTACTGCGCTGAATGTGAAAACGTTGCGCGGCAATATGGAGGAGACGTACACCACGGAAAGCAATTTTGAGATGAAGCGTGAGAAGCTGAAAGAGGTGCGTACGAAGCGTGACGAGCTGGATGGGGTGATCAGGGCGGTTGAAAAAATGTTGGCGGATGATCTTTTTTTTCGTGCGGCTTCCGATGAGGAGCTTTTGCAGGTGGTTCATCGCTTGCGGGTGATGTTGCGCGAAAGCCGCGATAATCTGATCGAGGTGCAGCATAAGGTGATTGCTTATCTCAACTATATTGAAAAACGCGCGGCGGTGGTGGATAAGGTGTTGCGGCTGAAAATGCTGAAGGATAAGCATTATCTTCAGGAGCAGACTAATTTTCATTGGCTCGCACAGCGGAATGAGGATTTGCCGCTGATGAAGATTGAGCCGCTTCGCTCGCGACTTTCGATTGCTGATCTTCAAGAGGATGAGTTGATGCACGAGTTGGTGCTGCGAGTTCGAGCGAAGTTGAAGCATTGGAATCAAGTGGCGCAGAATCGAGCGGGTGAAATGCCGGAGTCGGCTTTTGCTGGCGAGGAGCTGGCGGAGCATCGCATCAATTTGTTTGCGCTGAAAAATAGTTTTCTCAAGCGTAGCGGCGATCTCTTTTCTTTTGTGATGGAGTATGATTTTAAGGAGCCGATGGGTGATGTTCAGCGGATCGGTGTTTTTTGTCAGTTGGCATCGCGCTTTGTGGATGAGCTGAGTTTTTCGGATAAAATGCGGTCGGTTGCTGGGCTGGACGTGGCGATGGTTTATGGGAAGGGATACCGAGAATGAGTAAAACGGCGGAGGTTTTTGATGCGTTGTGTCGCGGCGGGTTCATCTGTTCGAATGCGGTGGTTCCGAGCGATCGGACGCTCTATCAATATGTGGAGGAGCACGAGGAGCGGCTTCGCGAGTCGTTTTCGGAAATCGGGTTTCGGTTGGAGGCGGGGAATCAGTTTTATTATTTCTCTCGCGAGAATGAGGACGCTCAGAGCAAGGAGCGTAAAATTAAGAAGGCACTGCGGTGGCTGGATCTGCTGGCGTTTTTTACGACGTATCGCAAAGACCTTTGCCGAGGTGCGCGCGTTTCGCCGCACGAGATTGCGGGTCAGCTCGATGTTAATAGCTCGCTGAAAGATCAACTCGCCGCGCTGCATCGCGGGTCGGATTCCAAGAATTATTCGGATCAGTTGGATGCGCTATTTAAGGAGCTGAAGAAAGAGGGTTTCGTTGAACTTGAAAACGAGACGAGCCAGATGTGGAAGATTCTCGATGCGTGGGATTATATGGAGCAGATGGTGATGGCGGTGAGTATTTTCGAGGATGAAGAGGAGGCTGTTTCATGAACCAGTTGCGGCGGATGGTTTTGGTGAATAGCGCAAGCGTGCGCTATCGGGAGGTGGAGCTGGATGGACATATCCATTTTATCGGCACGCAAGGGACGGGGAAGAGTACGCTGCTTCGGGCGATTCTCTTTTTCTATAATGCAGATCAACGGAAGCTGGGCATTTCGAAAGAGAAAAAGTCGTTTGTTGAGTTTTATTTCCCGCACGCGGATTCCTACATTTTTTACGAGGTGCAGGCGGGGGCGCGGCGGTTTTGCGTTTGGCTTTATAAACGCAAGGGTCGGCTTTGCTTTCGTTTTGTGGATGGGGCGTATGACCCATCGCTGGCGATTGAGAATAACGCCGCTCGAAGCGAGGGCGAGGTGTTGGCAAAAGCGGCGGCGCTGGGTTTTAAGGTGGAGCGAGCGATCTATCGTCTGACGGAGTATCGCGATATTTTGTACGGAGAAAACCGCTCTTTTCGTCGATACGCTTTGATGCAGAGTGGGTCTGGCTACAGCACCATTCCGCGTACGATTTCGAATATCTTTCTCAATGCCAATCTGGACGGCGATCACATTAAGAAAACGATTATCGATTCTTTGAGTGATGAGCCCATGGAAATCAATCTCGAGACCAATCGGCATCATTTGGAAACCGCTCGGAGTCACTATGCGGATGTGGTGGCGTACCAGGACAACGAACCGCAGGCGGAGCAGATTGTTGCCGCATATAAGACGATGCTGGATCTGGAGGAGCAGCAGATGGAAGCGGCGTGGAATGTTGGCGCGGCGTTTAATCAGGCGCAAAGACAGCAACGTTTGCTCGACGGGCAAATCACTGAAAAAACCGAAGCGGAGCGAAGTCAGAAGGAAAAGCTCGCGGTTGTGCGAAAACGGTTTGATGTCGAAAAGCGGCGGCTCGGCGATCAACTGGCGGGGGTGAAAAAAGACATTGCTCGTGCGAACAAGTTGACGCGAGATTATGCAGAAATGGGCATTGACTCGTTACTGGAAGAATCGAAGAAAGCACCTCAATTGGAACAGGATTTGAGCCACTGTTCCGAGCAGTTGCGTGTGCTGACTGCAAAGGTTGAACAGCAGGAGCAACAGTTTGAAATTGCCGTTCAAAAACTGAAAAACGAATCGGAGGGTCGTGTTCAACAACTTCGCGCTGAGCTGAGCGATTCAAAAGATCTTCATCGTGCAGAGCAGGAGAGCGCCCGAAAAGAGGTTGACCAGCAACGGGAGTTGCTCAATGCAGATTTCGAAGTAAGCTGCGGAGGGTACAAGCGTGAACGGGCGACGACGGACGATGCGCTGAAGGAGTTGCGTTTTGAGCTTCGTCAGTTAGATCAAACTCTGTTTTTTGAGGAGGAACGCGCCGTTCTTGAAGAGCGAGACGTGAAGCTTGGACAAGAACGTATTTATGCAGAGGAGCTACAGAAGCAGATTAAGGCAAAGATTGAGGCGCAGCGACGAGAGGCAGAGGATCGACTACAAATGGCTGAGATCGATGGCGACAATGTCCTGCGTCCGCTCACCGAGAAGCGGGAGGTTTTGAAAGGGCGCTTGGCGGATAGAAAAGAGAAGCTGACCGCTCTGGGTGGGTCGCTCCTCGAGTTCTTGGATGATCAAGTGGATGGCTGGGCTGAAACCATCGGGAAGGTGGTGAGTCACGATGTTCTGCTTCACTCTGGGCTGGAGCCGAAAACGGGCGCGGGTCAGTCGCTGTATGGAGTGGATTTAAAGTTGGAGCATCTGGAGTCTGATCCGCTGTCTAAAACAGGATTGCTCGAAGAGATTTCTTCGACGGAAAAGGAGTTGGCGACGCTCGCAAAACAGATTGAAAAGCAGTTGTCTGAAAATCGTGTCGCGCTGGATCGCTTGCAACAGCGATATAATCGAAAAATTCGAGAGTTGAAGGATTCCGCTCAAACGGCATCGGGAGACTGTTTTAAGCTGGAGCGCGATTTGGAGCGCAATGAAATGGCGCGGCGCGAACTGATTGAGAAAGCTACCGCGAAGCGGGCAGAAAAACAAAAGGTGCTGGAGGAGCAGGGGCATAAAGTCCGCAAGCAGTTGCAGGAGCTAGATGCGTTACTCGCCGATCTGACCCAGAAAAATGAAGCTTCACAAAAACGGATCACGACGGATTTTGACCGCCGATCAAAAAGGCTGGAAAAAGAGATTCAGCAAACCGCGAAAGATTCGGCGGAGAAAATTTCTGAGCAGTTCCAAGGGTTGGAAGAAAAATTAAAGACGCTCCGGGCGGAGCGGGACGATGTGCTTAAAAATCAGGGCGTAGATGTCAAAAAGGTGGCGTTTCTTGATGCACGAGCGGAGACGCTTCAAAAACAACTTGAGGCGATTGCTGAGAATGCGCGGACGTTGATTGAGTATCAAAAAGACAAGCGAGAGTGGATCGATAAACGATCCAGATTTCAAAGTGAGCGCGAGCAGATTGAGAATAAATTGGCGCATCAAGTGGAACTGTTCGAACGTCGCATCCGGCTGGAGAATGAAAAACTCGCTGAGGTTTCCGTCGAATTGGTTCAGCTTCGAGAGGATCACAAACAGACTGCAGATGAGGTGTCGGCATTCGAAGCGTTTGAGCGGGAAGAGCTGTTCGGTGCGTTTGAATCTACGATACGTCACCACGATCATTTGGAAACATCCAATTGTCGAGAAGGGATTAATAAGTTGAAGAATCTGGCGCTGAGTTGTCTGGAGAAGCATTCGGCTTTGACCGAACGAATCACCGGATTTTCTGGTTTCTTTACCGAAGGAAATTGTCTGGGATTCAATGTACATCTCGCGGGTGAGGCAGCCTTTCGATCGTTCGCTGAAATGCTGACCGCGTTTATTCGCGATCAAAAGATCATCACACTCAAAACCGAAGTCACCCGCAAATATTCCATGGTGCTTGACGCCATCGTAACCGAAACCAATCGGCTGCTTGAGCGCGAAGGAAACGTGCATAAAGTCATTCAGAAAATAAATAACGATTTCCGAACGGCGAACTTTGTGGGCGTAGTGCGCAGCATCGAGATGCGAGTGCAGAAGAGTAGCAATCGGATTTTTCAAGTGCTTCGGGAACTCTGTACATTTCAGATTGAGAACCACATGAGTTTTGGCGAACTCGACTTGTTTAATTCCGGCAACAGCGGGGCGGATGAAATGGCGGTTGATTTGCTCGATCAGCTCCGCGTTCAGATGGGACAGACGAAAAGCACAAAGCTGAAACTCGAAGATGCTCTCGATCTGGAATTCCGCGTCTGTGAAAACGAAAATGATACCAGTTGGGTCAGCCGCCTTGCCAACGTGGGATCGAATGGAACCGACGTATTGGTGAAGTCGATGATCTACATCAACCTATTAAGCACGTTTAAAACCGGAAGCCGGAAGCAATCGGAGCCGGCTCAGTTGCATTGCCTCGTCGATGAAGTCGGCATTCTGCACGATAGCAACGTGACGAGCTTGATCAACTTTGCCGCCGAACGCGGCATCTGCATGATCAATGGATCGCCGAACTCGCATAATGAGCAAGACTACAAGCACATCTATATTTTCCGGAAAGAGCCGAAGACCCACACAACCGAAATAACGAAACTCCTAAGCCATGCCGTCTGAAAAAATCAGTCGAACATTTGCCGAAGCGTTGAAACGGCTTGTTTCTGGGGAAACCCTCAACGCGAGTGCCTTTGGAAACAAACGTCAGTTGAAAAAACTGGTGGAGGATCGCTCGGTGGTGCGGATGATTACGGGGCGAAACCGCGCTCAAATTTATTGCCCAAATTTCGAGGCACTGCGGAATGTTCTTCGGCTTCATTTTGGGATCACTCATTTAGAAACGTATATCGAATCGTTCGGTCAAAACAGTCGCGACGGAGAAGACTCTCTTCGAGCGACGACCTCCACGAAAACACTGCGAATCAAAAGCCTTCAGGGCTTTTTCATCAAAACATTCGATAGCCTGCTGACGTTGGGGAGCCAGCCGTTGACCTCTTTACCGCACGGAGTTGACTATTTCATATCCGACTTCGAGGAGTTGCAGGTTTCAGAAACCGCAACCGTCGTCGGCGTAGAAAACCCAGAGTGCTTTACAAAAATGAATCGGCTTCGGCACCTCTTCCCCGGCGACGCCATTTTCGTCATGCGTTACCACAGCTCAAGCCCCTCCAAATGGCTCCAGACGATTCCCAATTCGTACCTTCATTTCGGCGACTTCGATCCGGCAGGAATCGCCATCTACTGCAATGAATATCTGAAACACCTGACCCCTGAACGCGCGAAGTTTTTCGTCCCAGGAAACATCGAAGAAATCATCAAAGATGGGCAAACCGAATTGTATGACAACCAGCGTCAATACGTGCCAGCATTGAAGGACGTTCGGCAGAAAAGTCTTCGGGCTTTAATACATCTAATCGAAAAGTACGGAAAAGGCGCTGAGCAGGAAAGATTGCTTCTTGAAACCGGCGATTTAACTTTAGGCAAACAGGTTTCAGTGTGGAGAGACGACTGAACGATGGGTAAGAAGAAAAGATATCGGGGGCATTATTGCTGGATGTGTGAGTCCATTC
>JAOZMR010000002.1 GCA_029934215.1 Pontiellaceae bacterium
TCGTCGGCACACTGACCAGGCACGTAAAGCCGTAGTGTAACGAACATGAATTGCCAAAAACAATAGCAGAACTTACGGGATGGACTACTAGGAGATTTGTTGTCCACCAGATGGAATAGACGCGCCCAGAAGTTGCGCTCCAATGCAGGGCGTTTCCTGAGATGGGATTCTGCACCAAGCGACTGGTCGCTCTTGTTGGGTCGAGCCCCGCAATGTACGCTTCTCGGACGGTGTTGATTCCGTTGGAGCAGGTCGCCGCAGGATTCGCGTAAGAGGCTCTGCCGTAATAACGACGTTCCCACCATTCAGGGATTCCGTTGATGTCCTTATCGTAGAACACATCCACCGCCATGCTGTTGGTAAACCCATGACAGGTGCTTTGTAGCGTGATGACCGCATTGGACTGATGTGTTTGCTGTCAAAAACTCATTTCTCCTCTTGACCTCATTCCGATCAATTCCGGCAAACAAAGCATTCAGAGTGTTGTTGAACAAGGTCTATTTTGGTTTTGCTACCAATCTTTGTCGACGTGTATTGGCTGCCCGAGATAGGGGCGTAGGTTTTGGCGCTGGTCTTTTTCGTTTTGTTTCATCGCGTCAAGCAATTGTTGCGCTTCTTCTTCGCTCATTTCGCCCGCTTGTTGTTGCGGCTTCTGTGAGGGTTGGGATTGCTGTTCTTCCGGTTCTTGCTGTTGTTCCTGTTCTTGCTTTTGATCTTCCTGGTTCTGCTGCTCTTGTTGGTCGGATTTGTCGGATTTCTCTTTTTCTTCTTTTGAATCCTTATCGTCCTCTTTGCCTTTTTCTTTTTTCTCTTCCTTCTCCTCTTCTTGTTTCTGCTTTTCGAGCCGCTCTTTCAGGGCGAGCGCGCGTTCTAGGTTTTGTTTGGTGGAGAGGGCGGCGGGGTTTAGCTGGAGCGCTTCTTCTAGGTTTTCTATGGCTTGTGTGGTTGCGGCGAGTCTGGCTTCTAGCTGCTGCTCGGGGGTTGCGGGGAGGGGGGCGATTTGCGAGTCGGGGGCGACTTGCGAGTCGCCCGTACAGCTGGCCAGCAGGGCCGTGCCTCGGTTGTGGAGGGCCTTTTGTTTTAGCGTTTCGTCTGTGGTTTGCGCGGCGGCTTCGCCGAATAGTTTTTCCGAACCTTGGAAGTTTCCTTCTCGGTAGAGGGCGTGGCCTTGGTTGTATTTTTCAATGGCCGGAAATTTTTCTTCGGCGTCGGCGTTCGGAATGCAGAAGAGTAGAAGGAGGAGCGCGATTTTCGGGTTGCGGAGGAGTGTTTCGGCGAGGAGGAGAAGGAGGGCGGCGGCGATGAAGTAGCCGGTGCGTTCTTTGTAGATTTTGGCGAGGCGGGTTTCTTGTTCGTCGCGCTGGAGGTTGGAGATGCCGAGTGCGTAGATGCGGTCGAGTCCGAAGTCGCCGGGGGCGGAGCGGACGTAGAAGCCGCCGGTTTCGCGGGCGAGCTGTTCGAGGAGGGTTTCGTTGAGTGTGCTTTTGATGACGCGGCCTTGTTCGTCTTTTAGGTAGCCTCGCCCGTCGGCGGCGGGGATGAGTTCGCCTGAGGCGGTGCCGACGCCGATGGAGAAGAGTTTGATCTGCTTTTCGTTTAGTTTTTTCGCGATTTTCAGGGGGTCGCCGCTGTGGTCTTCGCCGTCGGTGATGAGGATGATGACGCGGTCGGCGGCGGATTCGGTGTCGAAGCTTTCTTCGGCGGTTTCGAGGGCTTGGGCGATGGCGGTTCCGCCTTTTGGGATGATGCCTGCGTAGAGGTCGTTGAGGGTCATGGTGAAGGCGGCGTAGTCGATGGTGACGGGGCATTGGAGGAAGCTGCTTCCGGCGAAGGCGATGAGCCCGATGCGGTCGCCTTTGAGGTGGCGGACGAAGTTGCTGATGGCCCATTTTGCTTGTTGCAGGCGGTTGGGTTTGATGTCGGCGGCGAGCATGCTTTTGGAGGTGTCGAGCACGACGATGATGTCGAGTCCGCGTTGTTTGACTTCTTCCATTTTGTAGCCCCACTGCGGGCGGGCGAGGGCGAGGAGGATGAAGAGGAGCGCGAGTGTTCGTAGGAGGGTGCGGCGGCGGTTTTGTTTTGGGTTGTTCCCGGGTATGACGGTTTTCCAAACCTTGGAAGAGATGAGTTTGGCGAGCCGCGCGGCGCGTTGGCGGTGCAGAATGATGAGTGCTCCGATGAGCGGGAGCAGAAGGAGGAGGGCTTTTAAAAATTCTGGAGCGGCGAATCTCATGATGGAAGCCTCCCGAAGCGTGATAGTGCGATGAGTTTTTCCAAGGTTAGGAAGAGGAGGGCGGCGAGGAGCCAGCGGCTGGCGGTTTCTTCGTAGCGGGTGAATTGTTGCATTTCGATTTCGGTTTTTTCGAGCTGGTCGATTTGGTCGTAGACGGAGGAGAGGGTGGCGAGATCTTTGGCGCGGAAGAATTGCCCTTCGCTGATGGCGGCGATTTCTTCGAGGGTGGTGGTGTCGATTTGCTGCGGAGCTTGGTTAAAGAATCCGCGCCGGACGGGGAGTCCGCCGCCGATGCCAATGGCGTAGATTTTGATGCCGAGCGCGGCGGCGGCTTCGGCGGCATTTTCGGGGGTGAGTTCGCCTCGGTTGTTTTCGCCGTCGGTGATGAGGATGACGATGCGGCTTTTGGCTTCGCTGTCGCGTAGGCGGTTGATGGCGGAGGCGATGGCGTCGCCGATGGCGGTTCCGTCTTCAAGCATTCCGGTGCGTAGGTTTTCCAGACGCTGGGTGAGCCAGCTGTGGTCGAGCGTGAGCGGGGCGACGGAGTAGGGGAGCGCAGAAAAGGCGACGAGTCCGACGCGGTCGTCGGTGCGTTTTTCGATGAAGTCGCTGATGACTTGTTTGGCGGAGTCGATTCGGGTTTGGCGTCGGCCGTTGCGGGCGAAGTCTGGGGTGTCCATGGAGGTGGAGAGGTCGAGCAGTAGGACGATTTCTACGCCTTCGGTGTTGACGCGGCTTTCGCTGAGTCCGCGTTGTGGGCGGGCGAGCGCGACGATGAGGCAGAGGAGTCCCGCAGCGAAGAGGAGGGGGAGAACGGGCTGGAGCCGGACGCTTAGGCTGACGGGGAGTTTGCGCAGGAGTGCGCCGTCGGGGAAATGCACGGCGGGGCGTCGGCGGCAAATCCGCCACCAGAGGAGGGGCGGGACGAGCAGGAGAAGCCACAGGAGGGTTGGATAAGCAAATGTCATGATAAAGAGTTTTTAGCCACGAGAGAGCGCAGAGAACACGAAAGAAAGAAAAAGGGAGAGGGAAAGTATGGGCTGGGGGGTGGAACGTTTGAACCGATCGAGTATGAATTTTTTAATTTTGAATTTGTAGGAACCAAAGTTGATGAGTAATCCGTGTTCGATGTTGGATGAACGAAGGTATCCAATGATTTGTGCGGTATGTTCTTCGGTAAATGTTTTGCAGGCTTTTAACTCTACGATTAGAACGCCTTCTACGATTAGGTCCGCATAGTAATCGCCAATTTCGGTTCCGTCTTCGTCGTAGACTTTTATGGGTTTCTGTTGTTCGACTTTTAATCCTGCTTTTTTGAGACGATGAACAAGTGCGTTTTCGTACACTTTTTCGAGATGTCCAGTTCCGTGGTATTCATGAATGGCGTATGCTGTTTCCCGAACCTGATCGCATAGTTGTTTGGTTTTTTCATCCATTCTATTCCTCCTCCTTTGTGTTCTTTGCGCTCTCTTGTGGCAAACATTGTTCCTGCATGGTTTGTTCAACAAAAGTTTCCACGGTTTGAAAGGCGGTTTGTAGGGCGGCTTGTTGGGCGTCGGCGCGGGCGAATTTTACGAGGTCGGCTTGCGTGAAGAGGGGGCCAAGGGCGTCTCGGTGCTCGGGCTGGAGTTTTTCGGTTAGTTCTTCGGTGGTGGATTCGGGGGCGTTGAGATTGAATCGGTTTTCTAGGTAGTTCCGGAGGATGAGGGAGAGTTGTACGAAGAAGGGTTCGGGTATCCATGGCTCGTTGCGTAGGGCGGCGAGGGCTTCTTGCGCGATGATGTGCGGTGGGATGATGGGCTCGGGCGTGAAGGGGCTGGCGGGGCTTTTCCAGAGGTAGCGGACGAGGAAGATGATTGCTGTGAGGAGGAGTATGGCGAGCGCGGAGATCCATAGCCAGCGCGGGATTCGTAGCGGCGGTTTGATGGTTCCGTGGATGTCGGAGAGGATGGTTTTGTTGGTTTCGTTGAGCGTGCTTTGTACGTGGAGGGTGAGCGGTGGGAGGGGGTGTTCTTTTTCGGTTCCGTCGGAGAGGATGCAAACGGCGGGGTTGGTGGCGACGATCCAGTCGCCGATGCGGAAGGAGGTGAGTTGGAGGGTTTCTTCGGTTTGTAGGATGTCGTCGGAGAGGGGGCGCGTTTCGATGGATCGGTTTTGTACGACGATTTGTTTGCCGTTTCCAAGGGTTGGAAAAACGATGCGGCTGTCCGTTGGGTGGCGCGCGGTTTGTGTGAGTGTGACGAGGTCGCCGAGGTGTAGAATGTTGGTGCTGAGCACGGCTTGCGCGTCGAACCCGCCGGGCGGCAGGGGTTCCACTTTTCCGCAGCCTGTTAAAATGACCGCAAGAAGGCTGGCTAGTATAAGTTGACGAAGCTGGTTCATGTTAATTAACCGCGAAAGAACGCAAGGAACGCAAAAAGGGGGACGAGTAGGGCTTTTGCACCGAGAGGTAGTTTTGGAGTGACATGATTTGATCTGTGTTCATGGGGTTTCCTTTGCGTTCTTTGCGCTCTTTCGCGGTTTTAATCATTTGCGGTGGTTTCGGGTGCTGAAGAATTTGATGAAGGCTTTTTCGTAGGGTTCGCCTGCGAGGAGCTCGATGGTGTCGATGCCGGAGCGTTTGAGCGTGCTGTTGCGTTGGTCGATGCGTTGGGTTTGTTCGTGTAGAAGCTGGGTGCGTACGGCGGTGCTGGAGGTGTCGATGAGTATGCGTTCGCCGCTTTCGGGGTCTTGCCATTCAACAACGCCGACGCGGGGCCATGCGTGTTCGTGTTTGTCGGCAATGGTTACGGCGATTAGGTCGTGGCGACGAGCGGTGATTTTGAGCGGCTTTTCGCAGTCGATGGGGAAGATGAAGTCGCTAACAAGAAAGGTGACGGCTTTTTTGGGATGGGTGTGGTTGAGGAAGTCGAGCGCGGGGCGGGCATCGGTGCCGGTGCTTTGCGGTTCGTGGGTGAGGACTTCTTGGACGATGCGTAGGACGTGTGCGCTGCCTTTGCGCGGTGGGATATATTTTTCGACTTGGTCGGAGAAGAGGATGAGCCCGATGCGGTCGTTGTTGCGGGTGGCGGAGAAGGCGAGCATGGCGGCGACTTCGGCGGCGAGGTCGCGCTTGAGCTGCGGGGTGCTTCCGAAGTCGTTGGAGGCGCTGATGTCGACCATGAGCATGACGGTCATTTCGCGCTCTTCGATGAATTTTTTGACGTGCGGCGTTCCTGAGCGGGCGGTGACGTTCCAGTCGATGGCGCGTACGTCGTCGCCGGTCACGTATTCGCGGACTCGGTCAAATTCCATTCCGCGTCCTTTGAAGGTGGAGTGGTAGCTCCCTGCAAATACGTCGTTGACGGCGTGGCGCGTGCGGATTTCGATCCGGCGAACTTTCTTCAGCAATTCGCGGTGGGAGGAGGTGGCATTTCTTATTGAATTGCCTGTTTTGTTGTTTGTTCGACTCATATCGGCGATTATGTAGACTGGTGTTAAATCGAGTGTTTAAAAACCATTTTTTTTCGTAACAGTCAATGGCTAAAAGTGGAGACTTGGAGCGTTGATGTTAAATCTGTTTGGTTTTGTCTATTCATCTATCTCTATTCGTGGTTGAATCTCGCGCATGATTTCTTCTGTTATATTTGATTTTGACGGTGTTATTGTCGATTCAGAGCGATTGCATTGGGCTGCTTTTAATGCGGTTCTTGGCAGTCCGGTGTCTTGGAGCGATTATATCGACAAACTGATCGGGTTCGACGACCGCGATGCGTTTGCTTATCTTTTTCCAAACATTGGAAAAGTGGAACTGGGTAGTCTGATCGTTAAAAAGGCGGCGGCGTTTCAGATCTTGTTGGAGAGCGATGGCGCGGCGGCTCTTCCTGGAGCGGTTGAGTTGATTGAGCGTCTCTCTGGAAAATTACCGATTGCAATCTGCTCGGGCGCTCTTCGTGGGGATATTCTTCCAATCATTGGAAGCCTCGGTGTCGAGCATGCCTTCGATACGATTGTGACTGCGGAGGATACTCCTGCAAGCAAGCCAGACCCTGCGCCGTATCGGCTCGCCGCTGAAAAGCTTGGCGCTACGGATGGTTTGGCGATTGAGGATACGCCCGCCGGAATTGCTTCTGCAAGGGGCGCGGGACTGAAGGTGCTAGCTGTGACAAACAGCTATGAAAGGGAGTTTCTCTCTGAGGCGGACCTGATCGTTAACTCGCTCGAAGGCATCACGCTCGAACAACTAACAGGGATATAACACGCAAATCTGGAATTGCCGTTGCACAGTCCGCGTCCTTTGCGCATACTCTCAACTCTATGAAAAAAATACTCCTATCTATAATTCTCTCGACCGGATCGCTCTTTGCTCAGACCAATGACGCCCCGATCATCACCGCAATCGATGGCTACGCAGCGCAGGTCGGAACAACCGTCATTACCTACGGCGAAATCCGCGAAACTGTTGCACAGTATATGCCGCAACTGCTTCAGAGGTATAAGGGCGAGGAGCTCGCCCAGCAGATCCAAAAACTACACTGGGATGCCCGCGAGGCACTGATCGAGGAAACGTTGATCAAGGAGGAGGCAAGCGAGCTCGGGTTGGCGTTGCCGTCTAGTTCCATCGATGAAGAGATCAACCGTCTGATACGCGAGCGGTTCGATAATGACCGAACTCTGCTGAGCCGCACGCTTGCCGCACGTCGAATGACCTTCGACGAATGGCGCGAAAGCATTTCCGATCAGATCACCCTGCAAGTATATTACCGGCAAGAGGTCACCAGCCGCGCCACCGTTTCGAAAGCCGCAATCCGCATTGCCTACGAGGAAAATAGAGAGAGCCTGAAGATTCCGTTCAATGTGAAGTTTCGCGCGATTCTCATAAATAAAGGGGTCAGCGCCGAGGACCAAGCCATCAAAAAACAGCAAGCCGAGGAACTGCTAAAAAAACTACGCAACGGCGCTGATTTCGCGGAAACGGCCCAAGAGTTTTCGGAAGGTATTCGTGCAGACAACGGAGGCGAATTTCCGTGGGGCGACCCAGAAGATATTCGCGAGGAGCTCCGCCCAACTCTTTATAATGTTGCCGCAGGACAAATTAGTGAGATTATTGAAACAGATAGCGAGTTCTACATCGTCAAAATTGAAGCACGACGCGAGGAGGGAACGGTTCCATTTGAAGAGGTCAGTGGCAAAATTGAAGCCAAGCTGCTCCGTATCGAGCAGGACCGTTTGCATGACGAGCTGATTGAGCGGTTAACCAAACGCCATTTTGTGAAACGGTACTGAGCCAGATGGAAAAAAGAACCGAAAAATATCGAATTGGCATAACCTGCGGCGACATCAACGGAATTGGCCCAGAAATCGCACGCAAGGCCATTTCTTCCAAGGATTGGAAAAACGTAGAATTCACACTCGTTGGTCCGGAGAATCTTCCAAGCCTTGGAAAAGTCGAAGCTAAAGCCTCAATCATTGCGGTTGAAGCCATAGAACAAGCCGTGCGCGGTTGTCTTCGTGGCGAACTCGACGCAATGGTCACAGCCCCCATCTGTAAAGAAGGGCTAAAGCTCGCTGGGATCGATTACCCCGGGCACACCGAAATGATCGCCGCGCTAACCAATACTCAACGCTACGGGATGATGCTGATGGGCAAAGGCCTCTGTGTCATGCTTGTGACCCGCCACCTCCCGCTCCGCGAAGTCGCCGACGCGCTCACGCAAGAAAACATTCTCGAAGCCATCGAGTTGACCGCTGAAGCGCTCGAAGCGTTCGGACTCCCCAACGGTCGCATCGGCGTCTGCGGACTCAACCCGCACGCGGGCGACGGCGGAGCACTCGGACGCGAGGAATCCGAAATTATTTCCCCCGCCATCGAAGCCGCACGCGCCAACGGGTTAAACGTCGCGGGACCTGTTCCTGCTGACGTCATCTTTTTCCAAGCGTTGGAAAACAAATTTGATGCGGTGGTTGCGATGTATCACGACCAAGGGCTAGGTCCGCTCAAAATGCACGCCTTCGACTGCGGCGTAAACATCACGCTAGGACTACCGATCATCCGCACCTCGCCCGACCACGGTACCGCATTTGACATTGCTGGCAAAGGCATCGCCGACCCCACCAGCATGATCGTCGCAATCGAAACCGCTATAGCACTCGCAAAGCGGGCGAAGAATGATGGATAAATTACTAAAAACATGTTTACTCATGCTTGCTTTGAGTTTGGAGACGACGAGGATCGCGTTATGAAATCGATACACATCAAGAAAGTAATGCTTCGAAATTATAAAAGTATTGGAAAACTCACTAGCCCTTCCGTGATTCGCGGGCTACTCAACGACCTTGGGCATCGCCCGAATAAAGGTCTCGGGCAAAACTATTTGATCGATTCTAATATTCTCGGGATCATCGTGAATGCCGCAGAGATATCCGCGAGTGATCGCTGTCTCGAAATTGGTCCAGGGCTCGGTGCGCTGACGCAGGCGCTGCTCGCAACTGGCGCGAAGGTGACCGCGATTGAAAAAGATAAGACGATGGCGTCGCATCTCCGTGCGATGTGGGGCGGGGAGCGTGTGTCGAAGGTCGAGGGTTTGGTCTCTCAGTCTGCAAATTCGCTAGAGCTTTTGGAGGAGGATGTGCTCGATGTGGATTTGGATGAACTTTTCGCAGGCGGGGTGAATAAAATTATCGCTAATTTGCCTTATTCGGTCGGAAGCCGCTTTATCGTCAATGCGCTCGAAGCGCAATCGCTACCGAAATGTATGGTTTTTTTGGTGCAAAAGGAGGTGGCGGATCGATTGGTTGCGCAGCCCGGCGGGAAAACGTTTGGTCCGTTAGCTATTTGGAGTCAGCTAAATTACGAGGTGAAGGCCATTAAAAAGGTGAGTCCGAATTGTTTTTTGCCTGCACCAAAGGTGTGGTCGTCGGTGGTTCGCTTTGAGAAACGCCCCGAGCCGCTGGCGAAGGTGACGGATTACACAACGTTCAAGCGGCTTGTTAAAACGGTGTTCACTCAACGGCGTAAACAGGTGGGTTCCAACCTTCGGAAAAATCTGCCGGAGTTTTTTCAGGGGTTGGAAGTATGTAAGATTAGTCCGACCACACGGCCTGAGCAGATTGCGATTGAGCACTGGGTTGAGCTTTCCAACTGTATGAGGGTTGGAGGTTAGGCGTAGCCGAGTTTTTTTAGGAAAAAGAAGTTTTTGCGCCAGTTTTTTTCGACCTTAACCCAGAGTTTTACTTTCATTTTTACTCCATACATTTCGAACAGTTCCTTCTCTGCCTGATACTGTACGCTTTTGAGTAAACGACCTTTTTCGCCAATCACGATTCCTTTCTGGGAGTGGCGTTCTACATAGACTACCGCTTGAATGGTCCATTTGCTCTGTGTTTCTTCTATTTCCTCGATCCAAATGGCGAGGCAGTGGGGAAGTTCGTCGTGGAGGCGGTCGAAGTATTTCTCGCGAATTACGTCCGCCATGTTTAGTTTTCGCGGATAATCGGTCAAAATCTCTTCTGGGAAGAGGTGTGGTCCCTCGGGTACCATGAGGAAGAGTGTTTTGGTTAATGCGGGAAGACCATCGCCTTTTAGTGCGGAGGCTTCGATCCAGACGGGTTTTAGGGCGCAGTTTTTTTCGGCTGCGATGTTTGCCCATAGTTCTTTGTAGCTCGCAATAAATCCTGTTCCGATGTCGGTTTTGTTGAGTAGTATTACGCAGGGGGTGTCGTCCTTCATGAGACGGCGCATCCAGCCTTCGTCTTCTTGCCAGGATTTTTTAGAGGCATCGAGCACCAGCAAAACAGCATCGGCGCCGCCGACGGAGGATCGCGCCATTTTGTTTAGGTTTCGCCCAAAGTCGCCGTCGGCTTTGTGGACGCCTGGCGTATCGAGAAAAACGAGTTGCCCGCGATCTTCGGTGAGAATTGCTCGTATGATGTTGCGCGTAGTCTGCACCGTGTCGCTCACGATGCTAACCTTTTCGCCAAGGAGCGCGTTAAGGAGCGTTGATTTGCCTACATTCGTTCGTCCGACCACCGCAACGATGCCGGAGCGTCCGATTTTTAGTGCGTTTTCTTCCATTTTTATACAATAAGCCGAGCGTGTAGTTTGGGTGGCGGAGGAGGAGGGATTCGAACCCCCGGTACTCTTGCGAGCACAACGGTTTTCGAGACCGCCACATTCAACCACTCTGCCACTCCTCCAGCAAAAGAAGGTGTAAACTAGATTTTTGTGCTTCGTTTGCCAAGTTCTTTTGCTCCAAACATTGGAAGTTTTTTTCCAATGTTTGGAATTTTTGAGCGTAGCCCTTTTGTTTACTTCAGGATAAGCATTCCTTTAGATCGGCTTCCGCTTCTGTGGTTGGCGCAATCTGGAATTTGTCGACGAGTACGTTGAGTACGGTCGGCGTGACGAATGCGGGGAGGGTTGGGCCGAGTTTGATGTTGGTGATCCCGAGGTGTAGGAGCGATAGCAGGATGCAAACGGCTTTCTGTTCGTACCATGAGAGGACGAATGAAAGGGGTAGATCGTTTACGCCGCAATCGAAGGCACCAGCAAGCGCGACCGCAATTTGTACGGCGGAGTATGCGTCGTTGCATTGACCGATGTCGAGGAGACGCGGGATTCCGCCGATGTCGCCAAATTCAAGCTTGTTGAACCGGTATTTTCCGCAGGCAAGCGTCATGATTATGCAGTCGTCTGGTATCGCCTCGGCGAGTTCGGTGTAGTAGTTGCGTCCGGCTTTTGCTCCGTCGCATCCGCCGATGAGGAAGAAGTGTTTGATGTCTCCGCTTTTTACGGCGTCAATCACTTGCGGCGCAACACCAAGTACGGCGTTGTGCCCAAATCCGGTTAGGATTGTTTTTTTCTCCTCGGTTTCGGGGAATCCGTCGGCTTCGAGTGCTGCGGCGATGACGGGTTCGAAGTTGCCGTCGGCGATGTGCTGCACGCCGGGCCATTGAACGAGTCCTGAGGTGAAGATGCGTGCTTTGTAGTTTTCTTTCGGCTTCTGAATGCAGTTGGTTGTCATTAGAATTGCGCCTGGGAAGGCTTCGAATTCTTTGCGCTGATCTTGCCATGCGCCGCCGTAGTTTCCGACGAGGTGTTTATATTTTTTGAGCTCCGGGTATCCGTGGCATGGCAGCATCTCGCTATGGGTGTATATGTTGATTCCTTTGCCGTCGGTCTGCTCTAGGAGGAGCGCGAGGTCTTTGAGATCGTGCCCAGAGATGAGAATGGCTTTGCCTTTCACTGCGTTCACGTTTACGGGCGTGGGAACTGGGTGGCCGTATGAGCCGGTGTTCGCGGCGTCGAGGAGGCCCATGACGGTTAGGTTGACTTCGCCGGTTTTCATCGCGAGCGTGAAAAGTGCATCGACGGTTGGTTCGCCGACCTGGAGGAATGCCATCGCTTCGTGGAAAAATGCGAATACACTGTCGTCTTCTTTTCCAAGGATAAGGGCGTGATCGGCATAAGCCGCCATTCCTTTGAGACCGTATAGGATCAGTTCCTGCAGACCGGTGATGTCGTCGCCGAGTGTTTTTTTGCGGCTTTCGATGCCCACGGTTTCGCCCTGTTTAATGAGGCCGGCGAGATCGGCGGCGGGTTTGAAGTCGCATAGTTCTGCGCCGCGACGGATGATTTTCGCAAGATCTTCGGGATCGAAGTTTACGTTGGTGACGGTTGTGAAGAGCCCCTCCATCACAAACAGATCCGCTTCGCGGGTACGGTCTCCGGCTTGAGCCTTCACTGAAATCTGTTTGCTGACATCCATCAGCAAGTCCTGAAGCGCGGCGGTATCTGGATCTTTTCCACATACGCCAGAGGTGGTGCATCCGGTACACTGCGCGGTTTGTTCACATTGATAACAAAACATACTCATACTGTTCCCTTTCTTTTGGTTTTCACTAAATGATGCTGCGGATTATGCACTCATTCAGAATGAGCGCCTTGACCTGTGTCAAGCTACCACGCGGGAAGCCCAAAAGAGATCATTATTTGGCCTGAGGGTCAGCGAAAAGAGTCGTGGGTGGAGTTTTGTATTTGCATCAAACGCGAGGAAGTGTAGCGTTTGCACTAAGGAAGTCGGTGTGGCGATTGAAAAAACTGTGCTGCCCGCTCATACACATTCCAATGGTTGGAATCGTTTTGCCTACTTGTTTTTATGCTATGAATAAAATTCCTGAAAAGCTAGTTCTGATTGCTGGGCGGGATAATTACCCGTTGTTGCTTGCTCGTGCCGCTCGTGCTTGTGGGGTGAAAAACATTTTTGCTGTTGCGTTTAAGGGTGAGACGAGTCGGGAGATCGAGCAGGTCGTTGATCGTGTCACTTGGATTCATCTGGGGAGACTTGCGCCCCTTTTGGATGCGTTGCGAGGTAGCGGCGTGCGGCATGCGGTGATGGCGGGGCAGATTAGCCCGAGAGTTCTTTTTTTCTTCCGGATGGATCGGGCGCTTATTGCGTTGCTTGGGAGTCTTTCGGTCAAAAATGCGCATAGCATCTTTGGCGCGCTAACCTCCGAGATTGAAAAAACGGGAGTGGAGTTGCTTCCGGCGAGCGCGTTTATGACGGATTATATGCCTATGGAAGGGTGTCTTACTGCTCGTGCGCCGAATGAGCGGGAGTGTCGTGATATTGAAATTGGTCGGCGGGTTGTTAAGGATACGAGCCATCTTGATATAGGTCAGACTGCTGTTGTTAAGGATGGAATGGTTCTCGCTGTCGAGGCCTTTGAGGGGACGGATAAAGCGATACGTCGAGGTGGGAAGCTCGGAGGAAAGGGCTCGGTTGTTGTGAAGGTTCCAAAGGTTGGACACGATATGCGTTTTGATATTCCAGTGGTTGGAACACGAACGTTGATGTCGCTAAAGAAGGCGAAAGCCTCCTGTTTGGCGGTCGAGGAAGGCGGTGCAATCCTGTTAAACAAGGAAACAATTATTTCTCATGCGAATGCGCTTGGCATTTCGGTTACTGTTTTGGCAAAAAACGTCCACGTTGACAGGGGGGAATCATTTACATAGCCTACGAAAAGACTTGAGTTGTGCGGAGAGGTGTTTTTTAGGCATAGATTTGCTGTGTTACTGTCTATCTGAATTTGCCACTTGAAAGTTACGGTCTAACAAAAATCAAGCTTAGCAAAGTTAAATGCACGGTTGAGCGCATGAGTGCTCATTTGGAGAAGCAGAATACGCCGATGTCTCCAGAAAATTTTCCGCCCGGCTCGACGCATCAACACGGCCCGCTTCCCGCTGATAAAAACCCTAGACCAATTCGACCGTAACCGACCGAGCACCATCAACCGCCAACAGATTCAAAACACCTAATTTTACTTTTTGTCTCGCAAGTTGAATGACGCCGGTTTAAATAAAAATGTCCAAACATCGGGAGATTTATTACACGGATGTTTCCCACGCCTTAGCGTGGTCGTTCCACGGATGAACGGCGGGGTGGGTTCTTCCAGAGGTTGGAAAGAGAAGTCCCCACGGATGGTAAAACGTCCCGCAGATGAATCGCCCTCTACTTGAGCCCATTCTGATCCGTGGGACGTTTTACCATCCGTGGACCCTAGTTTCTGCGCATGTGAAGTGGCATCATTCAACTTGCGAGGCAAAAGATAAAAGCAGGCGTTTTGTATGAGGGCTGGGTCATCATGCGCGAAGAAGAAAGCGGCAAGATGCCGCTTCTACGGTTGTGCGAGCGTCTCGCTCGCAGGAACAGCAAGCGGAACGTGTTTGTTTTTCGAGCAGGAGATAGATTTATGGCTTTATTATTACGGCCGACGAACCAGCACTCGATAGTATCGGTTTGACGTTGCTTCGGGATCGGTAAGGGTTAGAACCGCATCGGATCCAATGAATTCAAAGGCAAAAGAAACCCAGTTTCCATCCGTGAGCGAATCGCAGTGTTGGAGTTTGTAGAAACGACCAGCAACGCCAAACCACGAAAGCTGGCGCCGTCCGTCGGACAAAATTGCAGATGAAACAGAAAGTACACTGCTTTGATTCGTGGGCGAAGTTCCGGCGATCAATTCGCGGGCGTCGTTCATACCATCGCCGTCCGAGTCACTTTTCCAAAGGTTGGAACCAACAATAATTTCATCACCATCGCCGAGCCCATCCGAATCGTTGTCCGGATTTAGTTCGTCGGGAAGTGCACCGAATGCGGTTTCTGGCTGAAGTATAAACCCAGCCGCGAACCCAGACTGATGAAAAAGCTGTCCCGTCTCCGAGGACTGACCGCCAACGGGAACGATCGAGCCGATGCTGGTGTATGTTCCGCCCGACAACCGGCTACCTGCCGCCGAGATATTCAGCGTCGTATTTTCGTAGGAAAGCGCAACGCACCCCGCCAAAAGAATGATCGTAAAAACAAACCGTTTCATCATCAGTCCTTTCGGTAGTAGTAGAGTCCGTCCTGCTTCTTTGGACCGCCGATGATGTATAGTGCATCTTGCCCCATTGAGCTATTAACATAAGCCCATAATCGCCCATCTTCGGTGCCGACTACGTCCATACCATAACTCGTCGATAGCGAAAGATTCCAGTCTGTTCCATTTGTACTCCATGAAAGATCGGTAAATTTTGTAGGACTCATGGAATCGCGCTGTCCAGCCATCCATAACTTTCCATCATGAGTGGTAATTTCAAAACCCATGAATGATGAGGAAACAGGAAGGTTCGTTGTTTCCACACTCCAGTTCGCACTATCGTTTTCTAGTTTCCAACATGATTGTTTGTGAGGGGTGAAGCACCATAGGTGCTCATTATAAAAAATGAACTCAGAGTGATAGTTGTCCATGGTAGGTATGTTTGTGACAGATAGGCTCCAAGATATTCCGTCAGAAGAATTCCAGATTTTTTTACTCGTACCCTCTGTTGCGACAACCCAAAGCTTATCATCAGATGCTAAAACTTCATCTCCCATTGTCGAGTCAAAGGATGTCCATGCTCCAGCTGAAGCTTGTGTCCAATCGATACCGTTAGCAGACTTAAAAACAAGACTCACCATATTACTTCTGCAAAACCCAAAAAATTCACTTTTAAAAAGAACAACCTCTCGTAATTCAACAGAAGCTCCAAAATCATTAGTCCATGTCGTCCAGTCTTCTGCATCGGATGTGGATGCCGCTTTTTGCTGAAGCCCTGTTTCAAAAAAATACACTTTATCACCATGCGAGAAAGCATCGAAATACATGGGATTCATATAGGGAAAGCTTCCTTCAGTCCATTCTCTTGCATTAGAGGTTCTGAAAACATTAGCTCCCATGCCAGAACCAGAGTAAGCCCAAAGTTCGTTCCCGTGTCCTAAAGAATCTATCCCCGTAGAAAAATATGGAAAATATCCACCGTCAAACTCCTCCCAGTCAGCGGTTTCGATGTCTTCGTGATATAGAGAATATCCCTGCGCTTCGAGTTCAGGGTTGGGATAGGTGTCTGCGAGGACGATGGTTCCGGCGGGATCGGTGTCGCCGCCTGTGTTTAACGCGTATGGGACTGAAACGAGGCGTTCGCGGGGCGCGAGGGTTTCGCTGTCTATGGTGAGTTCGAGATAAACGGTCGCGTTTGTGAGTGCGTTTTCGAGCGATCCGAGGGTCGTATCGTCACCGATCATTGTTGAATAAAGTCCGTCCACGATCTGAACGGAGCTGGAGTCTTCGTAGAGGAGGGTTCCGTTGTTTTCTGCGTTGTAGAGTTTGAAGCTCATGGGGAGGGTGGCGTTCACAAGGTTGGTTCCGTCCACGAGACGCCCTTGATAGCGGAACATTTCTGGAGCCTGTGCGGATGCGGAACTGAGAGCCGCAAGGTAAAGTAGTCCTATCCAAATCCATTTTTTCATGAGGGTGCCTTTCTGTTTGTGTGTAGAGTTGAGTATTTTTCAAAGGTTGGAATGTAGATGATTACTCTTTTTTTGCTAGCGTTATTTTGATTAATTTTTGCTTCCGCTGATTTTAGTTGTATCGATCCCAGATTTTCATGACTTTTGCGGAGCGTTGTTCCCAGTCAGATGGGCGGTTTAGGAGGAGTTCGGTGACGTTTCGGTAGAGTGCTTCGCGGGGATGACGGATGGCGAGCGTTCCGCAACGTAGGTTGCGGAGGATGTTTTTTGGGGTTTCGTGGAGGGTGTTCATTTCTGGCTCGCGAATCATGCGGTCGGCGGCGTACGCTTGTGGGTTCGCCCAGGTTTTTCCAGTTCGTAGGCTTTCTGTGTCGAGTAGGACGGCGAACCATATCTGCGCTTCTTCGAGGAGTTCGGCTTCTCCTATGGTTGTGTTGTTGAATTCGTGTGGGGAGAATTTGAAGGTCAATGCTTCGCGGTATCGTTCTTGTAGGTTGAGTTTCCGAACGTTGGAATCTTCAGCGGCTAGGGCGTCGAAGAGTTTGTCGCGTCCTCGGTAGGGCGTTGCAAAGCGTCCGCGGGAGAGGAGTACGGCGTCGCCGATGGCGAGCATTGTTTTGTAGTAGTTGCGTGTAACGAAGCCGCGGTCGGGCTCGGGTTCTGCGTCGCGGACGACGCGGAGGGCCCAGAGGAGTCCGGCGCCTCGGTTTAGGTGGAGGCGTAGCGATTCGATGGGCGGCGGATGTTGTTTGACTCGTTCGGGCGCGTTGGCGGTGAGGATGTTTTGCGGTCCGCTCATGATGATGTGTCCGTTTAGGAGGTCGTGCCACATGAGCCAGGCGGGCCAGTTTTGAATGGCTTCGATGGTTAGGGGACGGCTGAAGTCGACGTGGATTTTTAGGCGTTTTGCGTAGACTGCGGTGAGGTCTAGGAGGGCTTGGTCGGGGACGTCTGCTGCGTTTTTGACGACGAGTGTGAAGTCGAGGTCGTTGTAGGGGCACTCTTTTTCGTCGATGAGTTCGATGCCGCCTTCGCCTCTGCCGTAGCCGCCGCCGAGAATGAGCGCGACGAGTTTGTCGCCGAGTAGTGCTTCGGTGTCGCGTGTGAATTCTTGAAGAATGCCATCCATCCATTCGTTAAATGCGGGTGTTGCGTGGAATGCGTATGTGTTCATGGTTGTTCCTTTTCGCTGGGTTGATGAAGGGGCGCTGGTGCGAGGTCGTGAATGTAGAAAAGCGATGGTTCGTTGGTGGTGCTGTTTTGTGTTTCGTGCGAGAAGGCGGTGTTGCGCATTCGTCCTGTGGCGATGAGGATTGCTTCCCAGGCTTCGCCGACGCCGACGCGGGATTTAATGAATTGTTCGGTGGAGTGGACGGAGTCTTTTTGTACTTCGTTGAGTCGGGTGACTCGGACGAGGTTGTTTTGGTATAGGAGTGTTACGAGTTCGCGGTCTTCGAGTGCGGCTTCGCGGCGTAGGACGGCGTTGTGGTAGAGCTGAAGGGAGTGATTGAAGTTTTTGAAGAGTCGTGTGAGTTCTTCTCGAAGGTCCATCTGGCTTTGTTCGAGTTCTAGCTCCGAAATCACGCGCTGGATTTTTGATCGGATGATTTGATGGTGTGAGGAAAAGCCTGAGAAAAGGGGCCAGGTTAGGGCGACGCCGATGGAGCCTGCGGCAGCTTCTGGAACGCGAAAGTCGGGGGTGTTTGCGTGGCCTACGGAGTAGTTTGCATTAAATGTTACGGTGGGCAGGCGTGTGCCGCGAGTGATGTTGACATCGAGTTTTGCGATGTCGAGGCGTTCTTTTTGTTGTCGAATGTCTGTGCGGGTTTTCCATGCGTATTCGAGTTGTTCTTCTAGGTCGATGTCGAGAAACGCTAGCTCGTCTGGATATGGATCAACGAAACGGTGTGTATCCACGGACAGAACGTTATTGGTTTGTAGTAGTTTTTCTAAGATTGTGATATTTGAGTCGAAGAGTAGGCGCTGGGAGAAGTAGGTGTTTACGTCTTCCATGAGTTTGACTTTGAAGTTTAAAATGTCGCTTCGCCGTCCAACGCCTGCGCTATATTTCTGCACTTCGGTGTCGAGCATTCTGTGGTTGAAGAAGATGTCTTGCTGCGATGCGTCCATTCGATCTTGCGCCAAAACGGTGGCAAACCAAACGGTGCTGATAATCTGGTGGAGCCCGCGCCGCGCTTCTTTTTCGGCGAATTGCTGCGCGTTGCGTTCGTGCGAGGATTTGAGGACGTTCAACTCGCGTTGAAAGCCATCGAAAATCAACCAGGTACCGTTTAGGCTGGCAGAATATGCGTCGTCTTCTTGACGGTGCCCGCGTCCGGTGTAGGTTTCTCCCCAGCTCATGCCAAAGGAGAGCGATGGCCAATATGCGCTTCGCTGAATGCTTAGTTCTCGTTGGGCGGAACGGACTGCGGCTTCGGCGACTTTGAGGGTTACAGAGTTTGAAAAGACTTCTGCAATTACGCCGTCGAGTTGCAGGTGAATCAGGTTTGTGGAGAGTGGGATTTTCCATGGCGTTTCGCCGCGCCACGCGATCGGAGCACAAGCGTCCGATAGCGTCGAGTCGATTTCCACCTTTTCGGCGAAGCTTGTGAGCGTAAATGCCAAAACAACGGTGAACATTGCTAGTTTTTTCTTTTTAACCATGTCTATTTTTCCTTAGACTGTATTTCTTCTGCAGGGCAAATGTGTATCGTTTTCAAAAGGCAAGTCATTTTCAATCCTGCCAATAAGAAATGTAATGAGGAAGCTCTTTCGCAAAAAACTTCTCATAACCCTTAACGTTATCAAAACTCGCAAACTTTTTCTTTTTTACCTCGTCATACACCACGATCGTTATGTTGTAGGATTTCAAAGTCGCTGCGACGTTTTGTGTGATAGCCCCGTCAACCGTTAACAAAAAGATATGGGGCAAATTGGTTCTTTGTAACTCCTCAACAACCTCCTGCCATCTTTCGCGCAAAGTTGTTTTCATTGTCAACAATGCACATTTAGCTCTGTTTGAAGCATACCCATCAGCGGATGGGATGACAGCGTCCACTATTTTCCCTATGCCGTTTTCGCTGTAAAACTTGTTTCCAAGTCGCGCTTGGTTCGCAAAAGGATAATCTAGAATCGTGAGGATTTTTTCGATGACCCGTTCGAATGTTTTTCCAGCGCGACTTCTTCTGGAATTTGTTGTGCTTAGGCTCAACGCATACAGGTACGGCATAATTCGCCCCGCATATTCCCCAACCAAAAGCGTCATTTTTTTGAACAGTTCTTCCTTCGTTAAGTTGGTGTATTTGTTAGCGATATTCGCTTTATATAACTTAGCTAAAATGTCTCTAGGAATATCTCTATTCTCAACGAGAAAGGTAATTATCTCCTTGTGAAAAACACACTCATCCTCTAAATGCCGATGCCAAGCCGTTTCACGCAAACTCTCTATAACATCAGACGGGGTTTGCTTTACCTGCTCGGTGGAAAGACGCAGCGCTTCATAGGCATATTCGGCATAAAACTCTGGGGTTCTTACGAGTTCGTTTCGTTTTTGTTTTATGGTTACGCCCCACCATTTTTTTTCGTCAGCACTTAAATCAAAAATTGTTTCTATTTTCATTACGATCTCCATTTTAACTAACTACAGAGGCCATGCCATCCTCTGCGGGCTGGTTGGACTCAAGTGCTTTCATGATTTGTTTGGCTACCGCTTTAACAACAGGAACGGCCACAGAATTTCCGAACTGCTTATAAGCCTGCGCGTCTGAAACTACAATTCGGTATTTTTCAGGAAAACCCTGAAGCCGCGCACACTCGCGAGGGGTCAGTTTTCGCGGATTTTTGTTTTCTTGGGCAATGAGTATTTCACTTCCGTCTTTGTAGTATCGCGCCGAGAGCGTGTTCGCGTAATCTGATTCATGGGTAAACACCGAGAAACCAAACCCATTTCCTTTTTCTCGGTGTTCTTTAAGTCGCCTCTCGTGCCCTGCCAATAGTTTGTCCGATATGGTGTATTTAGGGTCTGGATCGAGTTCGAGAATATTTCCTACTTGGATTTTTTCTTTTCCTTTTTGTGGTTCAGGGAATTCAAACTTAAGCGGGGTTCTGAAGGCCACAATGAATATTCGCTCTCGGTTCTGGGGAACACCAAAATCATAGGCTCGCAAAACTTTTGCGTAAACCTTATATCCTTCATCTCTCAACACTTGCAGGATTGTCTCGAATGTTTTTCCTTTGTTGTGCGTTTTCAACCTCTTCACGTTTTCCAAGAAAAGAACATCCGGCTGCTTTTGGCGGACAATTTCCATTACTTCAAAAAACAAAGTTCCTCGGGTGTCTTCGAACCCCTTTTGATGACCAGCTTGTGAAAAGGGCTGACATGGAAATCCGCCGGCCAAAATGGTGTGTTCAGGGATCGTGTTTAAGGCGTCTTGACTCGCTGTAAATTTCCGAATATCTCCAAAAGGAACCTCTCCGTAATTCGCAAAGTATGATTCTTTTGCGAACTTGTCCCACTCGGATGAAAACATACATTTCCCGCCCACAGATTGAAGAGCAATGCGAAACCCACCAATGCCAGCAAATAAATCAATGAATTGAAAATTTGGATTTTCCGGAGGCGGAAATGGAACATCCCATTTAATGGGAAACCATTCCTGGAAATCGGAGTTTTTTGTGAAATAGCCTGGCACAGATTCCTCCACACGCCATTCGTCTGTATTCGTTGGGTTGTGGAGGTAGTGAGTTGCATGCGCGAGGCTCTCGTCATCCCAGTATGGTTTAGAGATATCGAGTTTTTTTTCTATTGCTGTATAGTTCATTTTGCTCTCAGCGTTTTTCGATGACTCATTTTTCTACGTGTGAATGCCATCGAGAAATCCCTTTCTGCGACCTAGCATTTGCATTAGGCGAAGGAGTGGTGCGTGGATAAATGCTTGAGCCGACCGATTTTTCAGCGCGTATTTCCAGTCGGCTAATACTTGCCGCACGGCTGGTATTCCTGAGTAGCGGAGCCAGCTTTTTTCCCAGGCCGTCCATTCAAAAATATCTGCGTCGGCTTTTCCTTCGCCATATTGACGGCGAAACCATTGCTTTAGGGTGTAGTTGTGCGAGTGATAGACTTGCGAGGCTGGGCAATACCGAATGAGCCCGCCATCCTGGCGAAGTTTCCATGTCCAGTCGATATCTTCGGAGTATTGTATGTCTTCGCTAAATTGCATGGTATTCCATACGCTTCGTCGAATGGCGGAGGAGGCCATCGAAAAACAGTGCTTCCATTTTTCCTGTCTGGCGCCGTCACCAAATGTGTCTTCTGTGTCTTTTGCAAAAAGAGGAAGGCAGTCGGGGCGAGGCCGTTGTCGACTAAATACCGCGCCGACGTTTTTTTCGTCAAACCCAGCCAAAAGGGTGTCGAGCCAGTCGCTTGTTAGTGGCGGACAGTCTGAGTTGAGGAAAACAACGAATTCGCTTTCGGTTTCGCGCATCGCCTGGTTAAGTACCACGCCTGGAACATAGGTTCCGGCTGGCACATTAATCACCCGGTCTGCCAATTCTTCGCAGATCTGGGTTGTTCCGTCTTTCGATTCGTTGTCCATGACCAAGATTCGGCTGGGTGTTTTCTGCCGGCGAATTCCTTCTAGGGTTTCTCGGATGAGGTCAATATCATTGTAAGCGCGAACGACGATATCGATCATGATTCTATCTCCTTTTTCATGAGCCCGAATAGGTCGTCGAGGCGTTTCGGCGGTGTGTCGAGGTCTACGTTTGTGGCGAAACTCGCGACGGAATCTTTGTCGTTTGGATCGTACCCATGCATACCTGCGAGATGGGTTTCGCCGAGGAAGCTTGGGCAGAGAAGTAGGCCTGGGTTGACTAGGAAGAAGAGGTCGCCGTAGCGGTTTGTTTTGAAGTCGCAGCCCCATTCGTGCATCTTTTCTTTCGAGAGGATTTTCCCGTTCGTCTCTTTTTCGAGCACGCCTCGAATGGCGGCTTCTGCGCCGGGTTTCAGGAACCAGAATCGCGCCATCGTGGAATCGTATACGGCGGCGTAGTCTTCGCCAAATTTTAGACCGAGCGCTTCGATTTGCGGGATCAGCTGATAATCTTCCGGCGTCGCGGTCATTCCATGGTCTGAGAAAACGTATAGATTCACTGTTTCGTACTGTTCGTGCGCCACTTCTAGTAGCTTGCGCATTTGTTGGTCGTACCATTTGATTTTCTCGGAGCCTTCTTTCGCCTCTGGACCGTGCTCGTGGAGAATGGCATCCATGTGCGCCATGTATAGGTATGCAAATTCGATTTCGCCTTTCTTCAGATCTTCTGTCAGCGTCGCTAGATTGTGCTCCTCGCTTTTCCACCATTCGGAAAGATAGAATGGGATATTTTGATCGCGCAGATCGTCGAAGATGGTTCGTGCGCCGGAGTTGATTCCTCCCTTCTGATAGAGGTCGCGCTTTTCGGTGTATTCAAACATTGGAAGTTTGTCAAACGGCATGTTGTAGATCTGGAAGTATCCGGTGTATCCATAGAGACGCTTGATGAATCGGCTCATCAGGCGGCGGACGCGCCCGCGCCGGGTGATGCTTTTGGGAAGATATTTGAAAAAACGACAGAGCGCAAATGGCGATTTTTCTGGGTTGTAAGCAAAAAACGAAAAGTGATCGTGTTCCCTCGGCATCAGCCCCGTAATGATGGTTGGGTCGCACGTTGAGCTATATCCAAAGATCGTATTGATCGGGGATTTGTATGGAAGCAGGTCGTCGAGAAACGGTTCTCGTTTCAGGAGTTCGTATCCAAACGCATCGATGAAAGTGAACAATGCGAGTTTTTCTTTTTTAGCCATATCTGGTTTCTCCTTTAGAACATCTGTTTTCGACTACACTTTACAGCATTTATTTTTAAAAAGCTTTTTCTTTGTTTTTTGGCTACGCGCCGTATGCCCTACGTTGATGAGAAGCCCGATCATTATGGAACTGACGAGCAGGCTCGATCCTCCGTAGCTAATGAAAGGCAATGCAATGCCTTTGGTTGGGATGGAGCCGGTGACGACCGCGAGATTGATCAATACTTGGAGTGTAATCATGAACGTGATTCCTTGGGCGGTGAAACGCCCGAAGTCGTCGTGCGCCCGTTCGGCGATCTGAAGTCCGCAGATGAAAATCACGACGAAGAGAACAAGAACCGACCCCGTTGCAATGATCCCGAGTTCCTCGCCGATGATTGGGAAGATGAAGTCGGTATGCGCTTCTGGAAGATAATCTAGTTTTTGGATGCTAGCGCCCAACCCTGCCCCAAAGAGCCCGCCTGAAGCAAAAGCACTTTGTGCATTCACCAACTGCCACGCACCGTCTTGCGCATGTAGCTCTGGGTTAAGAAAAGCGAATACCCGCCCTATCCGATTTGGATTAAAAGCAATAATGATGGCAAATAGACCCGCGCCAAAGAGCAATAAGCCCGTCAACCACGAGGTGCGAGCACCTCCAGTGAAAAGCAGTATAAAAACAACAATACAGACCAGAAATGTTGTCCCGAAATCTGGCTCCAAAATCAGTAAACAAACAAACACCCCAAGCCCTATAAGCGGAACCAGAAGCCCTTTTTTGAATGTATGCATATAACGACGGCGTTGGTCGATCCACCATGCAGAGGCCAATATGATTCCTATTTTTGCAAACTCGGATGGCTGGAACGTCTGGTTAAAAATCGTTATCCACCGTCGACTTCCGTTCACGGGTGTTTCTGTTAGGACATAGAGTAGTAAAAAAATAGTTCCAACAGCGGCTGGCAACGCCATTTTGCGAACAAAGCCAAGATCAATTCTGGAACAGACAATAGCTCCGGCGACCGATAAAAGAAGCCACAAGAGCTGTTTCTGCAGATAGGATGTCAGGTAGTCCCCCTTCAAAAAGCTGGCACTGAACATCATTACGACCCCAACGGTCATCAAAATGAGAACGGCTCCGGTTAGCATATGAATCGTTCGACGTTGCATAGGGGACAGTTGTTGGGGGACGGGGGACGGGAAGAGCTGACAGCGGTCAGCGGTCAGCTTTCAGCTCCCAAAACCATTAATTTGGAAGCGGTATGAGAAGTTTTGTGCCGAGCGTTACGACCGAAGGATCGGTGATCCCGTTGAGCTCCATGATCTCTTTCGGCGAGCTGCCGAACTGGCGAGCGACGTCTTCTAAGGTTTCGCCGGGATAAAGCACATGCTCGTAAAGTGGAGCGGAAGAGGCAGGCGCTAGCGGGGCAAGGTCCGCAAGAGGTGCCAATTCGGGTGCTTCTTTTTTCTCCTCTACCGGTGCAGGTTTTGGCGCAGATTCGGGAGTGGGTTCAGGGGTAGGTTTTGTAGAGGATTCAGGAAGGTCGGTTACGTTGATTTCGCCTTTTTTGGGGATACTCAGGCTTTTGCCTGCAATGATTCGGTTGCTGGTGAGCGCGTTCTTTGCTTTGATTTCGTCAACACTAAGCCCCGCACGGTTCGCAATTTTAGACAGGGAGTCGCCACGCTGAACCACATAGGATGATCCTTGTTTAATTGGGTCTTGTTTGGACGGTTTGGATGGTTTGGAGCTTTTTTGCTTTTTCGGCGCTGGAGACTCTAACCGAGCCACAGGCTTCACCGCCCCAGAAAGACCAGGGATGCGAATTTTCTGACCGACAACCAATCGACCCGGATTCGAAAGCTGGTTATGTTCCGCGACTTTCCGCCAAGAACAATCGTACTTAGAGGCAATACAGGAGAGCGTGTCGCCTTTTTTGACCACATACAGTTTTCCCGTTACATCCACGGTTTTCTGAGCTTCAGACTCAACATCGCCTCCTGAAATGCGTATTTCTTGCCCCACCATGATGGCGTTAGGATTTGATATATTGTTCTCTTTAGCCAACGTTTTCCAGGAAACACCATGCATTGAGGCGATCTTGGCGAGGGAATCTCCCTTTTTAACCACATACACCTGAGCGGATGTATCAATCGGCTCTGGGGCTACATATATTTCGGACGTGATCTCGGGTGGAAGAAGAATAGGTTCGGGAAAGTCAAACTCCTCAATTTGCTCCACGGGATACTCATCGATCGTATACATAGGCGGAGTTTGCGGAGACGAGCCGTACGGCCAATTCAGCCAGTCGATGGGTGAGCGTCTAGTTGCGCAACCCTGCATTAATAAAAAACCAGTCAACGCAATTAAATGCAGAGCCAAACGAAATACTTTTGAGTTCATGATGAAACCTTCCTTTTTTTCTTATACCTATCCAAAATCCCCGGCGTACTCGTTAAACAAGCACCCCACCTCGCGAACAAAAGCATCGCCACGTTCGCCAAAACTATGAAACTGATCGAAACTGGTGCACGCGGGAGAGAGCAAAACGGTGTCACCCGACCTTGCATGAGCCGCTGCGGCAGAAACAGCTTTTTCGAGTGTTTCGCAGGGCAAACACTCCACGGAAGTTGCCCACGCCGCATGCATCGCTTCAGACGCTTCACCGATAAGATATAGACGCGAAACGTGCTTCACCAGAAAATCTTTTGCAAAACTCAAATCTATCTCTTTGGCTCGACCACCCGCGATCAAATGAATGGGCCCAGAAACCATCCGAAGCGCCGCACACATTCCCGCTAAATTGGTGGCCTTAGAATCATCAATAAAGCGGACACCATTGATTTTCGCAACCGTTTCCATCCGGTGCGGAAGCGGCTCAAACGTACGGGCTGAGGCCTCCAGTGCATTCTGTGGCAGACCACAGGCGTTGGCAACAGCGGCAACGGCCGCAGCGGCTGAGCCGAGCACATCGTTATCGAAATAGGTGCCGCTCAAATCGATCGCCCTCACCTTTCCCGCCTGAAAACAGTAATCGGCCCTCACCCCCATGCCGAAGGTTTCGAAATCAACCACGACTGGAGTGCCTGGATTCTCTTGGCAAAAGTCAAACGGAAGGATCGCGACCTCATTCAGCGTCATTTTTTCGAAGAGCCGCAATTTGAGATTGCGATACGTCTCCATATCGCCATGACGATCCAGATGGTTGGGAAGGATATTGAGAAGCACGCCGATCTCTGGGCAAAAATCTTCGACGGTTTCGAGTTGAAAAGAACTCACCTCAATCACCAACCAATCAGGAACCTCAGGCAACATAACAGCTGCGGAAACAGGGAAACCATAATTACCGCAAGGAACTCCAACCTTCCCAGCGTGCGCAAGAGCATCCGCAATCCACTTCACAACGGTGCTTTTCCCATTAGAACCCGTAACCGCGATAACCGGGCAACGCCGACGCGACCACCCAAGCTCAAGTTCTGAAAGAAGCGGAACGCCGCACGAAATCAACTCCTGAATCCACGAATGCTCCAGCGAAAAACCGGGGCTCACAATTGCAATCTCCGGGTGAAACGTCGAAACGTGAGATTTGAAACTCTTGATATCGCACGCATCTTCGTTCAGAACAAGCGTCTCCACTCCTTCACTACGAAGAAGCGCCTCCGCCGCCACACCACTGCGCCCGCAACCCAGCACCAGGGCTGATTTATACTCTGATTTTTCTCCTACATTTTTCACATCAAAACCCAACCCTAAACGTAGCGCCACTCCACGCCACAACCTTGCACCATTCAGAAACGGAGAGCAGAGTAGAACAGAGCATCCAACCTGTCCAGCTCGCAGGTGAACACATTCCAAACACGCTGCGTAGAATCTAGCGCAGACCAATCTTTGCAACCCGCTAGGGTGGAGACCATTAAGAAAACAGCTGCCGCTTCTTTTTTGGGCTGGAACACACAAACCTTGGACTCCACCCGAAACAACTGCTACCATTCCCCAGCAAATTCAATACACATAAAATTTAAACGACAGTCATGCCTACAACGATGGTTCCTCTACACATTATCCAACTCCTGCCCGAACTCAACCAAGGAGGCGTCGAGCGCGGCACGGTCGAACTGAGTCGCGAGCTCATCAAACGCGGACACCAAAGCACCGTCATATCTGCCGGCGGCACGCAAGCGACGCAAATTGAAAAAGACGGAGGTCGTCACATCACCCTCGACGTATGTTCGAAGAACCCTCTCACCCTTTTACCCAGAGTCGCAAAACTTGCAACCGAACTCTTCAAACTGGATGCAGACATTCTGCATCCACGAAGCCGCGTCCCCGCATGGCTTTGCCATTTCGCCAACAGAAAGCTAAAAACCCCATGCGTCACCACCGTTCACGGATTCAACAGCGTCAACAAATACAGCGAAATCATGACCAAAGGCGAGCGTGTGATCTACGGCAGCGCTGCCATCAAAAAATACGTACTAAAAAACTACCCAGTTAACGAACAAAACCTGCGCTACGTACCACGCGGAATCGACACCGAACACTTCAACCCAACCACCGTCGACCAGCCCTTTATCGACCGCTTCAAGCACCAACACAAACTCACAGGAAAAACCATCATCACCATCGTCGGACGGATCACAGAATGGAAAGGTCACGACACCTACATTCGAGCGCTCGCAGAAGTACAAAAAACCAATCCCGAGGTTGTAGGTGTCGTCGCGGGCGGGATATGGCACGGCAAAAACGACTTTTTCCAAGGGTTGGAAAAACTCGCGGCAGATCTAGGCGCAGACATTCGTTTTGTAGGCTCGCAAACACAGGTGCGCGAAATCTATGCACAAAGCGACCTTGTGGTCTCCGCCGCCTCCACCAAAGCCGAAACCTTCGGTCGAACCGCCGCTGAGGCACTCGCAATGAACACGCCCGTCATCGCTAGCTCGCACGGCGGATCCCTCGACATCATAATCGACGGCGAGAACGGTCTCTTCTTCGAGCCCGGAAACGACATCGAACTAGCCGCAAAAATCAACCAGGCGCTACACATCAAATTTTCCAACCTTCGGAAACACATTGAAAACAACTTCAGCCTAAACCGCATGACCGAAGACGAGCTAGCGGTTTACAGAGAACTCACTTCATAAACAGCACGAAAGAAGCAATAATGAAAAATAAAGATTTTTTTAAAACCTACGACGCCCAGATTCAGACCCGCGCAAAAGACGGAATTCCACCGCTCGCACTAAGCCGAGAACAAACCGAGGATGTGATTGAGCTCTTAAAGAATCCGCCAGCTGGGAAAGAGAACGAGCTTGTGGATCTGATCACAAACCGAGTAAACCCAGGAGTGGATCCTGCGGCGCAGGTGAAGGCAGAATTCCTATTTACCGTCGCCTGCGGCGACGAATCAACATCGCTCATCACCCCAGAACGTGCAGTCGAACTGCTGGGCACGATGATTGGCGGTTACAATCTCGACGGGCTGATCAACCTGATCGAGGCGCAAGGACCTCTGGCCCAAGCCGCAGCAACCGCTCTAAAAAACATGGTTCTATCCGTAAATCGTTTCGAGGATATCCAGGCGCTGGCGGACAACGGAAACGAAACAGCAAAAGAGATTCTGGCTTCGTGGGCGGCTGGAGAATGGTTCACCTCACTTCCGGTGGTCGCAGAGGAGATTGAATCGGTTGTTTTCAAGGTGGAAGGCGAAATCAATACCGACGACTTTTCCCCAGCCTCTTATGCGTTTACTCGAGCGGACATTCCTTTGCACTCAACGTGCATGGGCGGAACACTTTTCCCAAATGGCCCGCAGGAAATTGCAGATCTAAAAGAAAAAACAGATCTACCTGTCACGTTCGTAGGCGATGTCGTTGGCACAGGATCGTCGCGCAAATCGGCATGCAACTCCCTGCTATGGCACATTGGAGAAGATATTCCATGCGTACCCAACAAACGTCGAGGCGGCATTGTGATCGGTCGCACAATTGCTCCAATTTTCTTTAATACCGCAGAAGATTCAGGGGCGCTTCCGATCCAAACAGATGTATCGATGCTATCCACCGGCGCAATCATTAAGGTTTTTCCAAACCTTGGAAAAATCACAGACTCGGACGGAAACGTGATCTCCACATATCCAGTGAAGCCCGATACAATTCTGGACGAATACCGAGCCGGCGGACGCGTCCCTCTCATCATAGGCAAACAATTAACCGAAAAAGCGCGTACAGCTTTGGGCATGAGCTCTCTCGATGAATCTGGCATCTTTGTGGTGCCAGAAAACCCAACACTCAAAAAGGGCCAAGGATATACGCTCGCTCAGAAACTCGTCGGAAAAGCCTGCGGAACAGACGGAATCCTTCCAGAAACCTCTTGCTTGCCAAAAATGACGACAGTCGGCTCGCAGGACACGACCGGCCCCATGACAGCCGGCGAAATCACAGAACTCGCATGCCTGAAATTTAATGCAGACCTCGTGATGCAATCATTTTGTCACACCGCCGCATATCCAAAACCGACAGATGTAATCACACACGCCACGCTTCCGAACTATATTACAGAACGCAAAGGCGTCGCCTTGCGCCCAGGCGACGGAGTGATCCACTCCTGGCTCAACCGCTTGCTCGTTCCAGACACCGTCGGAACTGGCGGCGACTCACACACCCGCTTCCCAATGGGCCTTTCATTCCCTGCAGGATCCGGGCTTGTCGCGTTCGCTGGTGCGCTCGGGGTGATGCCGCTAGACATGCCAGAATCGGTTCTAGTTCGCTTCAGCGGGGACCTCCAACCAGGAATAACGTTGCGCGACGTTGTCAACGCAATTCCGCACCAGGCCATCCAAGACGGACTATTAACCGTTGAGAAAACGAACAAGAAAAACATTTTTGCAGGGCGCATCTTAGAAATGGAAGGGCTACCAGACATCAACGTCGAACAGGCCTACGAACTGACAGATGCGTCCGCCGAGCGTTCCGCCGCTGGAGCAACGATCCAACTCAATCGCGAACCAATTGTTGAATTCCTCAAATCGAACATCACACTCATGGAAGAGATGATTCAGGGCGGATATAGCGATGCAGGTACGCTTGCGAAACGAATAAAAGATGTTAAAGAATGGATCGAGAACGGAAAGCTAATGATAGCGGACAAAAACGCAGAATATGCAGCCGTCATAGAGATTGATCTGAACGAGATCACCGAGCCGATTCTATGTTGCCCGAACGATCCGGATGACGTAAAAAAACTCTCCGAGGTACAAGGCGAGAAAATCGACGACGTATTCATTGGCAGTTGCATGACCAACATTGGACACTTCCGAGCCGCAGGCGAAGTTTTCGAAGGAGAAGGATTCACCAACGTCAACCTATGGATCTGCCCGCCGACAAAAATGGACGAAGTTCAGCTCAAGAAAGAGGGATACTACTCCATCTTTAGTGCGGCAGGTGCTCGCATCGAAATCCCAGGATGCTCTCTATGCATGGGCAACCAGGCACGCGTCCGCGACAACGCGGTTGTCTTTTCAACCTCGACACGCAACTTCAACAACCGTCTAGGAACAGGTGCGCAGGTATACCTCGGCTCAGCAGAGCTTGCATCCGTGGTGGCGCTGAAAGGCGAACTACCAACTCCAGCCGAATACCTGAAAACCATCTCGCCAAAACTCGACGGCAAAACCTCCAAAATCTACACCTACCTAAACTTCGATCAAATGACCGAATTTCATGTGTAAAAAACCCATCAACAACCCCAAACATCACCCTCACACAAAAGGGGCGTTTTGTAGGAGAGTGAGACAGATCTTTATTTCATGTTTTCTGGTTCTGGGGCTGCGTCAGAATGCGCATGCAATTCTGGCGGGTGGGGAGTTTGATTTGCCGTCGGATAGTCCTTCTGGTCGGATTGATTCTTTGAGCGAAAACTCGCCGTATAATTTTGTTGGGGCGTTGGAGATTTCTACAGGGAGTGGAAGCTATTTCGGGTCGGCATCGGCACTTTCGTCGCACTGGGTGCTGACTGCAGGGCACAATGTGGACTTCAACGATGACGGAAACGTTGACGCTGGCTTGTCCGTAAATTTTCATCTTCCAGGGTTTGGAACTTATGCAGCCAGCAGTTATTCGATTCACCCGAGTTTTACAGGCTTTGGAAATCCGTCTATTCATTACGATCTTTCCCTGCTCTATTTTTCTGATCCGTTGCCTGACCTGCTATTTCCAACCCTTGGAAACTCGTTGTCGATTGGCGACACAGCAACGATGATCGGCTACGGACGTTCAGGCTACGGAAGCTGCGGCTACACAACAGGAGCATCACTGACAGATCGGCGCATCGGCTACAACGAAATCGACGAGTTTGAAACATCCGGCGACGGCACGCTTTATCGCTACGATTTTGACGATCCAAACACTGGCGACGGACTGGGCAATGCCATCGAAACGATCATCGGACCAGGTGATTCTGGCGGTTCCTTGCTTATCGGAAACTCACTAGTTGGCGTAAACACATTCACAGAAGGCTACGGCGGACGGTTCGGAGACATAGGCGGCGGCATTGCACTGAATAACGAATGGGGATGGATTGGTGCGACCACAGGACTAACCGTCCCCGAACCTGCAAGCGTCATTCTGTTCTTACTTGGTGCATTCACCATGATTCTACGCCGACGTATTTACCGAGCGAAAGAAAACCACTGAAATAACAAAAGAATTGGACATAAAGACAGGTGCACAACGAATACAAAAAAACAACAAACGGACCTGTTCATCAAACGAATTACCGCCCCACTTTGGATGCATCTTGACCGCACGAAACAAACCATTTAGATTTGCCAGAAAAATAGAGCAAAACGAAATGCGAGTTTCCAAAGGTTGGAAGATTGAACAGGCATCCTGCTTATACAAATAGAGCATTTTCAAAAAGGAGATAGATATGTGTAGAATTAACCCAAGAATCGATTTTGCGTTTAAGAAACTGTTTGGTAGTGAGAGCAATAAAGATTTGCTAATTTCTTTAGTGAATTCGATTGTTCCAAAAGAAGACCAGGTTCGAGACCTGAAGATGAAAAACCCCTACAATTTTGCAGACTACCAAGCGGGGAAGATGTCCATTCTCGACATCAAGGCAGAGGGCATGAATGGGACATTGTTTAATATCGAGATGCAAGTTGGTGACGATTGTCACTTCGATAAACGATCTCTCTATTATTGGGCACGGCTGATTACGGATCAGATACATACTGAGGGTCAGGCGTATAAGCTGATTGAGAAGACGATCTGCATCAACATCCTCGACTTCAAGATGGCGCGGAAGAAGGATCCCGCTTTTCACTCGGTCTATCGGATATTGAACGAGAAAACTGGGCTGTCCGATTCGCTCCACGGCTTACTACAAATTCATTACGTGGAGTTGGAGCGTTTTAAGACGAAGACTGAAGATCTTAAAACTGCATTGGATCGCTGGACAGCCTTTTTGGTGCGGGCGCACGATTTGAATAAAGAGAAGCTTCCGAAAACATTAGATGATCCTGCCATTAAAAAAGCAATGAAAGAGGTTGATCGAATGTTTGATGAAGAAGAGCGGGCGATATACATCATCCGTCGGGATTCAAACCGGGATGCGCACAGCAAGATTGAATCGGCGAAAGAGCAGGTAGAGATCGCGCAGAAGCGAGTCGAAAAGGCGCAGCGCGAGAAGGAAAAGGCGCAGCGCGAGAAGGAAAAGGCGCAGCGCGAGAAGGAAAAGGCGCAGAAGCGAGCAGAGAAGGCGCAGCGCGAGAAAGAAGAAGAGCGTCGACTGAAAGAAGAAGCGTTGAAGGAGCTGGAGGAATTAAAGGCTCTGTTGAAGGATAAGGATTAGTCATAGAAGGATTGACGATCAAAAAAATGAAATGATTTAGATTCGTGAAAATTCGTGAGATTAGTGATCAAAAAAACCGCTGGTGAATTGGTGGTTGAACAGAGCAGGGGGCAAAGAGACTTTTGATCACGAAGTGGCACGAATGGGACAGGTGGAGAGTTTTTAAAAAGGATATAGATATGTGTAGAATTAACCCAAGAATCGATTTTGCGTTTAAGAAACTGTTTG
>JAOZMR010000278.1 GCA_029934215.1 Pontiellaceae bacterium
AAATAGGGGAGCGAAAAGCCTCTAAAAAACGCACATTCGTGAAGAGCCGAAAAATGAGGGTTAAAATAAGTTGTATTCGTTTGTATTGCTTTTTTAGAGGGTTCTTTCGGTAGTTTTTTGTGCGTTGGTGAGTTTGCTGAGATCACGGTTGTTCGTTGTGGTAAACGTCAGTGTGCCAAGTTTGTTTGGTTATAGAAGCATTTCCGGTAGATATAGCGTTCTATATGCCTTTTTGCATGAAAATATTTAAAAGTGGTGGTTCTGAAAAAACGTATTTTTTTTGCTTGAGGAATCTGTCCAGGAAGTTCTTCGTTTAGCTGAACGGGTAAGGGAGTAATGCAAGCGGTTTTGAATCCGTAGCGCCACTCGCGATCTAGTGCTACATCGTAAGGAAGATGCATCGGGAGCATTTTTTCTAAAATACATTTGGCGGCGTGCCTGTTGAGAAAATAGGCGCCTGTGTTTTTTGATACTTTGAGGTTGTAGGAAAGGGCGTGTCCGTTGGGTAGTTCTGCAAATTTCAAATGCTTTCCTTTTGTGAACGATGTAAGGCGGATCATGTCCCAATTATTTGAATGTGGTAACGTTTCGGTGAGTAGGGTCTTGATATTGTCGGGCAGGGTAATGTCGTCTTCCAAAATTAGGGCATATTCGTTGTCGGTTTTGAGGAATTCTCGTAAGGCTTTGATGTGGCTGAAATAGCAGCCTATCTCCTGTTTGTTGGTCGTTTTGCCGT
This sequence comes from Pontiellaceae bacterium, assembly GCA_029934215.1. GTDB lineage: Bacteria > Verrucomicrobiota > Kiritimatiellia > Kiritimatiellales > Tichowtungiaceae > Tichowtungia. Next base: position 737 of record JAOZMR010000278.1, read on the forward strand.
GCGTGATGTTGTAGCGCCGCCGGTTATACCCTTCGACATCATCCGGTAGCTTGTCGCCGCAAACCCCTTCAATTCGAGTGTAGAGGATTTGAAGGACCGCAAGGTTTGATTGAATAAGTTCCCAACGTTTCTTGGCGTGTGCCAAGTTGATGATATATGCATGTAGTTTCATAGTTATTATTTTCGGTTTTGGACGATTTGTTGATAGAACTTTCGCCAGCCTTTCCGGAGAAGCTGGAAGGTGTGTACATGAGGTTTGTGGTACATATCATAAAGCCTTTTTTCGGTTTTGATTCCCCATCGTCCTCTGTTGCGTCTGAATGCCTGTTCGGGCTCCTGATCAAAGATGTTGGAGAGAAAGGCGGCAAAGGTTTCGTCTCGAAGACACTCCGGCTCAATGCCGTTAGGAAACCATGGTTCAGAAAGCATCCGACGGTAGAGATCTTCGTCTTGATCTAGCTCTTTAACTTGTTCGACCACTTCTTCCAAGGTTTGGAATTCGTGGCAGTTTCCAAATGCTTTTTGGGTGAAAATTTTTCCAATGTTTGGATCACCCCAGTAGATCGGTACGGCGTTTGATGCGGCGGCATCGGCAAATTTTTCGGTGAGATAGCCGGTGTGTGAGCAGTTTTCGAATGCTATGACGAATTTATGTTTTGATTGAAATTCCTGTTTGTCTGGCACTCGACCTCCCACGTTGTTGCGCCAGCGTCCACCGGAGTTGACCTGCTTGTATTCGGAGAGCAAGTCGAAGATACGGGTGCGCGCATCGGCGGGAGAAGGCTTTATTTTAGAGGTTTGCATGGTAGTTCCTTTTTTCTAAGTTACTGAATGCTAGTGTTTTGTAGTCTAAAAAGCGACTTTAAAATGGCGGATTTTACAGAAAAAAACTGACTAGCCCGCTAACGTAAAGAGCTTTTCGGATAGGGTCTAGTTGATCGATGGATGGGTCTACCGCATTTGGTATATAGTCAACAATGTTTGTGTCGGTTTTGAATTGGTTAAGCGGTTCGCCTCCGGTGGTCAAAAAGATCGCATCAACAACTTCTTTTCGATGGTTGATTTTATCAACATTTTTTTGAATCCATAAGGCATCAATGTTGTAGAAAATGATCGGCACATCTGGTATGCGAGTTTTGATTTCTAGTAATGTCTGGTTTGTGATTATGTCGGAGTGACCTAGGATGATGATGTCTGGGCGGAAGTTCTCACAGGTTTCAATGAAACGACGGTTTGCAATTCTTAAACCTAATGGTTTGATGTTCATTGGTGCTGTGAATTTTGCGATATCACGATCGCTAAATGTGCAGACATTCCAATTGTTGCGAATCATTCCGTTCATTAGTTTGATGTCGGTGGAAAATTTTACTTTTCCAAACCGACGGATCATTAGGTTGCATGCGTAAACAATTCTCATAGTTTAAATTACCCATTGGTTGTTATCGATGGCGTGGCATTGTTCTTTTTTCATGCGCAATCCCATGTATTTTCCAATATTTGAGCTGAAGGTGCCCACGAAGTGTTCTGCATTTGCTGACAGTTCAATCCCGGCAAAGAAGCGAATGGTTCCATCTCGCTTTTTTTGTGCGCTTGTTTTTTTGTTTTTGCGGTGTTGGTAGCCATCCTGTTTGTCGTTTTCCAGTGTATGGAAACTCCAGTCGGGGTAATCGGTGATTAGTTGTTTGAAAATACGGTAGTCATCTGTCATTACAAGCACGTCACGAAGAATGGACAAGCTTTTTAGTTTTTCCATGTAGGTTGCCAGCGGGCTATCTTCATTTTCCTTAATTTTATCGCCTCTACGGATATGAACTGCAAGATAGTTTTTCGGCAAGTCGGCTTCTTCTGCTTCTTTGCGGATATCCTCTTTGATTTCTGGTTTAAATCGCCACGTCATTTCCACAAGGTCGTGGCATTGCTCGCGAAGCGAAGCGATATCTCCATGTACTGATTTCTGATCTCCGCTCTCCGTTTCCCGCCCTCTGTTCTCTAGCCTCTGCCAGCCGTCCTCCGAACACAGTGCCCGAAACTCATCCCACAGCTCGTATGTAAGGTAGTCGCATCCGGTCAGGCTTTTGACGAGCGGACCGAAGGCTTTGCGCAGTTTGAATTGTGGGGTAGGGCGAGGGAAACGAGAGTTGAAAAGGCGGTGCAGTCCATTGGATGTTTCGGGGCAGAAAGGTTCGAAATAGTCAGTCCAGCCATTTTCGAAACCGAGGCTCAGGTCGCGAGAGAAAAGTTGAAACTGAATCCTATGTTGCAGACAATAAATCATGCAGAGCAACATGTTGTTATATTCAGAAAAAAAGCCAGAACGCGATCCAAGGTGGAACACGAGCTTTTTCTCGAAGGATTCGTTGGTTTCTGCGTAGTTAGGGAGTAGGGGGATCATGGTTCAATTTGTTAAGGTCGTGAGTTTCGTAATGTAAGATATTGCTACATGGAAAGCGAATAGATAAATGGTTTGATTGGAGAATTTAAAGCAGAGGAGCTGAGACGCAGAGGTTCCGAACGTTGGAAAACCGAAGATTTTTCATGAGGCGTAGACGAGCGCTTCCAGCCTCGTTCTTTGGGTGAATTGGGTTTGGAACCGTTCATGGTCGGAAGATTATTAGCCACGAGGGAGGGCATTTCCGATTGGAGATTGCCGATTGGGAGAAATGGGTTCCAACCCTTGGAAACGAGCTGGATCAGGTTTTTACAACCGCTTCGTTAGTGGA
>JAOZMR010000279.1 GCA_029934215.1 Pontiellaceae bacterium
AACGTGCGGATTTTCACGGGGAGTGGAACTACTGCATTAAATCCAAAAATTAGGCACTTTATTTCTGTGCGGCGCCTTGGGTTAAAATGTGTTTTTCTGCTCCCTCGGCGGCGATGGCGACGCAATCGTGGCAACTTATTTTGTTTGTCTTGCGGAGTTCGCGGCATCGAGTGGAGCCGCCGTGATTTTCGAATTGTTCGATGAGATGGGTTTTTGAGTCTTGACAGTCTATGATTTGGAGCGCGGCGTAGAGTGCGCCGCAGGTCCCGTCCTCGGCGCGTCCGCCGCCTTTCGAGGATAGCTTGTTAATTGTTTCGTTAGAGATGAGGTGATGTTTTTCCATGCTTTTGTAGATGGTCTGGGCACAGTTATACGGTTTTCGGAAGTGAGAGAGCGCCAAGGTTTTCATTCGAATTCTCCTTCGGGGCGGGGCTGGTGCGCGGGTTCGTTGATGTTTTCTTGTGTTGAGTTGTGAGGGTAACGTATTTAAAAATATAAATATGTCAATATGTAAAATGAGGAAAACTGTGTTATTGTTTTCCAATGTTTGGAATTTAGGGTAGAGTGCAGGGCTGTTGAGTGATCGATTGTTTGTGATGAGCAATGGGCGTTTCGTGGTTTAGTGGCTTTGTGTGGAGTTTTTTGGAGAAGTATATGAAGAATTATAGAGGTATGGTTGTGTTTGTTGGAATCGCGTTAGCGGTTCATTTGGTTCTGATTTTTGGTAGTATTCCTTCTTGTGCGCGCGATGGCGCTAAGCCGCCGGACGGCGTGGCTTCTCCGAGTTTGGAGGTGCAGAAGGCGGTAGAGAGTGGACCGGTTCGTATTAATATGGTTCAAGACCAGACGGAAAATGAGGAACCGATTCGTGTGAGTTCGAATACGGATAAGGGTGAGGAGGCTGCGATAACCGGGGAGGCGACAGAGGACGAAGACGTGAAACCAGTGGAGGAGGAGCCGGAGGAGGAAAAAGAGCAACCCGTTGAGGAGGCGGAGCCTGAAAACAAAATCATCAACTCTGCCGCTGATCTTGAAAAAGCTAAGGATGATTTATCGAAGAAGACGAAGACTGTGGTTCAGTGCCAGATGAGTTCGGCGGAATATCGGCTGTATGTGAAAAAGCAGAATACAGGAAAGATGAAGGGGGCGGCGACACCTCCGTTGGTTCATGCGTTCTCTGATCTGGCGGAAATGATGGAGGTGCATAAGCATTACCATATGAAGATTTTTGCTATTGATGAATCTTCGCCGTACAATGTGGTGGAGGTGGTTGGGTTTGGTACGCCGCAGGTCTCTTTTCAGAGGATTCCGGAGTTGAATTGGTCAGGGTTCAGTAATCGTATTTTTGAGCGTACATCCCCTTATTTTGCAGGCCTAAAAAGGCGAATGAAAGAAGAAGGGTTTATTACTGAAAAAATGACTCTCCATACCGTGGTGCCGAGTCAGATTGATTATTATTTTCGTCACAAGCAGTTAGAAAACATCAAGCGTTCTGGTGTGGATGAAAAAGATGTTAAGACCGTTCTATCTCGTTTCCGTAAAACCTCGTTCGGTTGGATAATGGAGGTTAGCCAGCTTCATTTGAAGTCCGGCAAGCTTTTGGATGTTCAGGATTTTGAATTGAGTGATTTGGGTAAGTGAACGTGCAGTTCGCAGTAGTTGACCGGCAATCAACAACCAATGGTATATGACGTGCTATGCATTTTAGCCGAGTGTTCGCAACGATTGTTTTTAAGGAGGTTAAATGCGTAAACTAATTCTAATGTATCATTCTGTGGATGGAAAAAATGAGCCAGCCGTTGCTGGCAGTTTTCCGTTACCTATGGAGCGGTTTGTTGCTCAGATCGAAGGTGCTCGTCAAAAAGGTTGGGATTTTGCTCCGCTGAGTCAACTGGGGAGGCAGGTCGAGCGCGACACGTTATATGTTACTGGCGATGACGGCACCGTGGATTGGGCTCGCAATGTGCTTCCTTGGTGTGAAGAGCAAGAAATCCCAACGCATACAGCGATTATTACGGGCCCATGGTTGGAGAAACCCATTTATCCAACGGCTCACCGACTTCAAATTCTGTTGTCTATGCCTGGGCGAGAGTTGCCGATCCCGGAGCTGTCTAAAGGGGAAATTGAATATATTGATAAGGCGTATTACTACGAGACAGACCCAAGGCGGCGCTACCTTAAAGGCGCCTGCAACTTGATTTTTGATTTCGAAAAGAGCCAGTCTTTACTGGGAGGGGTAAGTGATGATGAGTTTCTTTTTTTACGTCGGCGATTCGCTGCTCCCAAGGAGTACAAAGGCTATGAATATGCCGAGTTTGGTGTGCACACTGTCTCTCATCGAGCGATGGATAAAGATGTGAATCGGTATATGGACGAGGAGATTTCGCCGTGCTTGTCGAAGCTGATGCAACACGGGTTGAGGTTATCAAGCTATTTCACGTTGCCAATGAGACCCCGTTATGGTGCTACGGTTCGGGATTTGATTGATCCGCTTAAAAAGATTGGGTTTGTCGGAGTGTTGGATGGTCCAGGAGTTTGGGATCAGTCGGATTTTGTTATACCACGCATTGATTGTATGCAGGTTGAAACCGTGTTAGATCTCGAGGGAAGTGAAACCGCATGACTGTCAAAAACCCAACGAAATGGAAAGGAATGAAATATCCAGATAGCGAAATGGTCGGGCTTGTTTTTCGTTTTGCGCGACCTTCTGAATCTGGTCTGAATGCTCTTGATGTTGGATGTGGTCCCGGAAGGCATATGCAGGTGCTTGTCGATATGGGTTACAACGCCGTTGGTTTTGATATTGATCCAGAGATGTGTCAGATCGCGCGATCCAATGGATTTGATGCGATGGAGTCGGATGCGGCGCAATTTGTTGCGCCAACGCCGTTGGCTCTTGCTGTATGTTGGGGTTTCGTCATGGTTGTTGAAGATGCTCCGAAAATCATCAGCTCTTGGCAGGCGGATACCGTTGTTGTTGATTGGCGAGCTGAGGATAGTAGTGCGGCTACATGGGCCGGGAACGAACGGCTTGACGAGAATAGATTTCGTCTCAAAAATCCAGGGCATGTTCTTCATGGGCAGGACTATTACTTTCATTCACTCGATCAATGCGAAATACCTGGTTACGAAAGAGTCTATTGTCAGCGGGTGTGTCGTACGATCGCAGAGGATCATAATGTTTGGTATCAAACAGTGCATAAAAAACGGTTGGCGTAAAGATCATCCCTCATACAAAACGCCCGTTTTCAGGGTTTGCCTCGCAATATGAATGTAGCCACTTTGACATGAAAAATGAAAAACATGGAGATTTATTAACCGCGAAGGAACGCAGAGATCGCAAAGAAAAAGACGGGCTAAATACCATTATTCTTTGTGTTCTCTGGTGCGCCAAGGAGGCTGGCATTAATTAGTTGAACAATTGCTTTCTATTTCTGGGTTGATTTG
>JAOZMR010000280.1 GCA_029934215.1 Pontiellaceae bacterium
ACATTCAAGTTGCGAGGCAAAACTCAAAAAAGGACGTTTTGTATGAGGGCTGGAGTATTGTCGCGTGGAGGCTTTTCATGATCACGATGATTGCACGCACAAATCCCACCTTGCCTTGTTCACAATTCCTCTCGGAGGAGGAGTGGACAGTTCTCGCGATCAAATCCTCGCGGACTCGCACCGCGACTGTACCCACCATAGACGAAGCACTCGTATGGATCGCCAAGTTAGGAGGATATTTAGCAAGAAAGAGCGACGGGCCTCCGGGAACTCTCGCGCTATGGCGAGGGTGGAAACGGTTGACGGATTTAACCGAGGGCTGGTGCTTGGCTAATCAGTTATGAGACTTGTGGGTAATAGAAAGCTAACGTAGCGGGTGGTGAAAATTCTTCTGCACCAATTTCATGCACCGAGTCACCTCTATTTTGGATACAAAAGGTGAAAATAGGCGTTTTGTATGAGGGCTATTCCGTTGTGAGGATTTTGATGGTGTTTTTCTCATCCACATGAACAACAAGCGCTTCGTATGCTTTCGCCTCTGGCTCGTCCATCTGCGCGTAGGAAATGATGACGACCTGATCTCCTGTTTCACCGAGGCGTGCAGCTGGACCATTGAGCTCGATCGTTCCTGATCCGCGTTCACCTGAAATCGTGTAGGTGATCAATCGGTTACCGTTGTTCACATTCAACACATGCACCTGTTCGCCAGGCAGTATGGCTGCGGCGTCCAACAGATCTTGATCGATCGCGATGCTTCCCTGATAGTACAGCTCCGTACCGGTTAGAGTCGCCATATGAATCTTCGATTTTAGCATGTTTAGTTGCATACAGAAAGTCCTCCAAAACCGCACATGCTACACCCTTACTCGTCCGTTTCGCAACCTTCTTTTTGCAGGGAAACTAAATATTGCTTTATTATTCGGATTTTTGTCCGTTTCCTGTCGAATGTGACGATCCGAATAGTCTTTCTAATTCCTCTTCTAATATTTCTCCTGAATGATAACAAAGCGGGGTGATTTGAACCCAGCTCTTATCTGAATAAAAGCAAAACGAGATGTATCCATTTTGTCTGGTTACAATCTCGTGAAGATCGGCAACGTCAAGCGTGACTCTCTTACCAAAGGAACTGATGACAATGCAATCACTCAACACCTCCACGGTCTGATTTTTAAGAATAGGTATCAAAAAGAATATACCAAGAATAAACGGTACAGTTGATAATAATGCTAGGATGGATTGATCACACAGATCTGAAATAAGAAATAGACCGACAGCAACAATCACACAGGATAATTCAACAAAGAAAACGAGCGTTTTTTTTGGTTTGTAAATTTGCATCAGATTATTTATTTGTTCGTCTCTGCCACACTCGTCAGATGCCAAGGCTCCGCCTGCCTAGACGCCGACTCAACAATAGGAATAAGCATCAGCTCTTCGAGACTGAGCGCAAAATAGTCAATCGGTTTCTCCTCCGCGAAAACAAACCCGCAAACCGCCAAACCTACAAACAAACATACCTTTTTCATAGTTCCCCGCCCCTCTCACTCAAAAGAAACAGCTGCCCCCCTCTTATCTGCAATGTTTCCACAGAACATCGAAGAGCTCGCTTTGCTTCACCGGCTTAACAATATAACCATTCATTCCTGCATCGAAACAGCGCTGACGATCTTCTTTCAGCGCGTGTGCTGTCATTGCTATGATAGGGATGTCGCGGGTTCCACCTATCATCCCACGGATTACGCGTGTGGCTTCTAGTCCATCCATGATTGGCATTTGGCAATCCATGAAAATGATATCGAATTTATGCTTGGATATTTGGTGGAGCGCCTGCTCGCCGTCGGAAGCGACATAAATCTGACAGCCCATTTTTTCCAGCATGGCTGTGGCGACTTTCTGATTCACAAGGTTGTCTTCTACTAGCAATATTTGAGCTGTTATCTTTTGTTGCTGATCCTTCTCAACGGATTCTGTATCGGTTACCTCTGTTGCATCGAGCTCCATTTTAAGCTCAGACAATTGTAGGTTGAAGGCAAAAATTGTGCCCTCTCCCTCTTTGCTTTCAACCGAGATGGTTCCACCCATGAGTTCTATTAATTGCTTACTGATGGCTAACCCTAGACCGGCACCTCCGTGCTTGCGCTTCGAGGAGGAATCGCCCTGAACAAACTTCACGAATACATTTGCTTGTAGATCTTTGCTCATTCCGACGCCTGTGTCTTTTACATCGCAAAAGAGGTTCCAGCCGTCCTTCATTTTTTCGACATGCATTCGAATCTTAATATCCCCGTCGCTTGTGAATTTGAGTGCATTACCGATTAGGTTAATCAGGATCTGCCGAATGCGCCCAGCATCCCCCATCATTTTTTCTGGGACATCGGGGTGTATCGCCGAGAAGAGTTCTACGTTTTTCTTTGATGCACGATCCGCGAAGAGAAGGATGATTTTCTCAACGACCTCTCGTGGTTCAAATGGCTCTGGCGTGAGGCGAACCTCGCCAGCTTCTATGCGAGAAATATCAAGAAGCTCGTCAATGAGCTCCATGAGTTCCTGTGCGGATTCTAAAATGATTTTGACGTAGTCCCGTTGCCCGTCGTCTAGCTTGGAGGAAAGCAACAGATTTGTCATACCCATGACTCCGTTCATCGGGGTGCGGATTTCGTGACTGACGTCTGCTAAGAATTCGCTTTTTGTCCGGCTGGCCTTTTCGGCATATTCTTTTGCTTTCACCAGCTCCTCGTTTGCGCGTTTGAGCTGGGATAGATCGACGTCAATGACATACATTTCTCGGTCGCCATGCCGATCGTGCGTGGTCAGACGACTTGAGTACACTGCTATTTCTCGTCCGTCAGCGTGGCGCTTCATCATTTCGCCTGCAGGAATTTCTTTTCCTGTTTCTAACCACACCTCAAATGCGGAGATCATCTCCTCTCGGCGATCTGGAAGGAGGACCAAATTCTCCATTTTCTTCCCGAGCGCCTCTTTTTTGGAGAAACCATATAGTACTTCGCTAGCTCTGTTCCAGAATATCGCTTCGCGCTTCGCGTTGTAGCCTTTCACTGCGACATGTGGTATTTCTTCGAAGAGAAAGCTGAGGCGTTTTTCGCTTTCCCGAAGTGCCTGTTCTGCCTTTTTGCGTTTGGTTGTATCCCACAGTAAAAACATCAAGACAGCAATCAACGAGATCTCCGGCCACATTCCATCATGCACACCGACTGTCGTCCGAGCTTCCGGCGCACAAGGGACTGCGAACGAGGGAACGGCGATGCCGAAAAATAGGAAAACAAGAAGAAAACGAAGAACCGATTTTTTATTTATACAACACATTTGGGCAGACTACACCGAAACCCGCTAGCTCGTCTAGCGGGAAACGTGCTTTCCGGGCGCAAGTCACTTCAGACGGTCTTTTTTCGGTTGCGGATTCATGAGAGGTTT
>JAOZMR010000058.1 GCA_029934215.1 Pontiellaceae bacterium
ACATTCAAGTTGCGAGGCAAAACTCAAAAAAGGACGTTTTGTATGAGGGCTGAAATTACAGAAAGAATGTTGCTCTATCTAGCGATGGGCCCCATGTTCCTATGCTAATGCGCCCCTTTATGCTCCATGTGTGGGCAGGTTTTCCAGCCTGCCATCCCGGAAGAGAAGTTTTATTCAGCCTTGATCTTTGTTAAGCGAATTCTGCGCGGTGTGGATCACGGCAAGTACATCGATGCCGTCCAGTTTGATGTAATAGAAGATTCGAAAAGATCCTTCAATCACCTCGCGAATTTGAGGTAATTCGTACTCAGGGACAGCACGCCCCGAAAGCGGGTATTCAGCAATTTGAATTGAACGGCGAGTTAAGCGATCCACCATTCGGTTGGCATAACTGGGTGAGTTTTTGGCAATGTATGACTAAATGGCATCAAGATTCTCTTCTGCCGCACTGGTCCAAAAACATTCATTCTTTCAGACCATATTTTGCGCGAACTTCGTGATCATAAAAGCCGCGCCAAGCTTGACTATCAGACAAGCCCCGCTCAATCATCTAACGCACATAAATCTGATGCATCATATCGTTCATTGTTACGACAGGTGACATTCGATTCACTAAATCATATGCTAGTTTTTTCCATTACTTCGCTCATAACTTCCTCCTAAATCTGCAACTATCATTTCCAAAACCCAATTCCTGCAGCTTATTGCGTCGCCGGCAGATTAGTGAAGATAAGTGGTCAGAACTCCCTTTTCGAAGTCCCTTTTTGTTTCTCTAACGAAGTGTTTGTGAAAAAACTGATCCAGCTTGTTTCCAATAGTCGGAACCCTTTTTTACAACCGCTATCGCTAGAGGAAGTCAGAGCGAAGAGATCGCAAAAACCAGCAGGTTATTTCTTCGCTGCGCCTTAGTCTCAGTCGTATAAATTCAAGAAAAACCGTTCTAATGCTGCGTGCAGCATCAGAACGGTTCATTCTATTATGGAAGTGCCTATGAGCGCTGGTTTCCAAAATCGGCAGTGCCGAAACTTCTGCGATTGGACCGTTTACTTTAGAGCCATTTGAATGAAGATCATTACAAAAAGCGCTACGGTTTCTACGATCCCAAGGGTGGTTAAGTAGTTTCCGAAGCCTTGCCCAGTTTCGCCGAGTGCGTCTGAGCCAGCGGCTCCAACTTTTCCTTGATACCATGCAGACATACCCATCGCGATTCCGCCGATGATTCCTGCGCCAAGTACGGCTGGCCACATAACGGAGGCGGTGTCGAGTAATGCCATTTTGTTAAAGGCGAGCAGAAGCAGAAGCCCGTAGATGGTCTGCGAAAGTGGTGCGCCAATGAAAACAAGCAAAATGAAGGGTGCGGGTTTGTCTTGCGAGTAGCATTTTTTCCATGCTCCTATTCCTGCCATGCCGGCAGTTCCGGTTCCAAGTGCTGATCCAATTGCTGCAAATGCGAGCGCTGCGGCTCCTCCAAGTTTGATGAGTGCGGGTGCTAGTGATGGGTCCATTTTTTCCTCCTTTTAATTCTGTTTAAATTCGTTTTCTTCTTGTTTTGAAAATGGTTTAAAGTGTATGCCGGCCCATTCAACGCCGGCGTGTCCTGAAAATTCGAGTGTGTTGAGGCGAATGCCGTGAACCATGACTCCCATTGCGCCGAGAATGATGTTTAGTCCGTGTCCTGCAAATAGAATGAGTGCCGCGCCAATTGCACCGATGCTGCCAAAACCTATATCCATTGCCATACCGTTAAAGGCTTGCGCAATGGCGAGTGAGGCAGCGCCAACTGCGTAGAGACGAACGTATGAGATGATGTCAACGAAGTTGTTGATGACGTCTAGCGCGAGGGTTACGAGACCGAAGTAGGATTTTGTTAGCAAAAGACTGACGATGATTAGAAGAACCCCGGTACCGAGTAGCGGCATCTGCGTTGCAATAATCCACGCAGGGAGTTCCATGTAGAGTACCATTTGCAATACGATTGAAAACAGTGCCCAGGTTGAACAGAGCCACCCAAAATCGGTTAATGCTGACCACGAATTGATTTTGCGAAAGAGATTCCATCCATGCGCTAACGTTAGGTGTAGTGTGCCGATGGCGAAGCAAACAAACATGACGTGATTCGCGGCGAGGTCGGAGCTCCAGCCTGCGGCGGTTTTCCCCGTCAAGTAGTCGCTTGATAGAGCAACCAGCGGAGCGGGTAGCGATTCGAGCATGATTCCGAAGTAGTTTCCAGTGAGCACACCAAAGATCACACAGCAGGCACTCATCAGCATTAGTAGGTTTAAGGCGGGTTGTGCTGTTTCGTTGCGTTTGGTTTTCTTTTTCCCGAAAAGAGTTAATGCGATGAAGAGCAGTCCGTAGCCCGCATCTCCAATTAGGAAGGCAAAAAAGATGCTTAGGAAAATAAGGAATAGTGCGCTGACATCTAGTTCTTTGTAGCCAGGAATCACGCCGATCATATCGAGCACGGCTTTGATTGGTTTCACCCATTTTGGATTGCGCAGGAGGGTCGGAACGTTATCCGCATCCGACGGCGTTTCAAGGATCGTGGCCCAGCCTTGTTTTTTCGCGAGTTCGCGTAGAGGTTTTTCCTGCTCTGCGGGGATGAATCCACGTAGGTAGGCGACCTGTTCGGTTTGCCCCATTCCGTTGCGGGCTTCGAGATAGTTTACGTTGTCTTCCGCTTCGCAAACGATGCGTTCGATCGCGGCGTAGTCTCCAGAAAAACCTTTCAGCGTTTCTTGGGTTTTCTCTAGTTCTGCATTTAACGTGACGATTTGTTTGGTGATTTCGACGGCGGAGCGTTCCGGCAATGGAAGTTCTTCGGCATCGATTTCCACGTTGTTGCGGCTGATTAGTGCAAAAGCTACAGATGTACGGTCGCGCCCAAGCTCAATTAGTTTCGCGCCTTTTGGCTCTTTTGGGTGTTGTTTGATTGGAGCCGACAGTAGTTTAATCTGCATGCCCTGATCACGAAGTGTGCGTACATCCTCAACGTTGAATGCGCCGAATAGTTCGTACCGAGATTGTTCGGTGGTTAATTGTTTGATTTTGTCTGTAAGCGTCTGTTTACTACGGATCAGCGTCCAAATGGTTTTGACCGTGGCGGTAGCGGCTTGTCCGGATGGCGCCGAATGCGGTTGTTTCGGTAATTCATCAAGCGCACGGCGCAAGTAGGCGAAATGGTTACGTGCTTCGTCTAGCCCCTCACCTTCTGGCGCCGTTATGTGCTGAAGATGCAATACGCCCATGTCGCGAAGGGATGTGAGCGTCTGTTCGCGTGAGGCGCGTGTACACAGCAACGTCAGTTTTTTCATTCGTACTATCATTATACAGACTCCGCAATATTGCTGGATTTACCTTTCGCAATCTTCGAGCGGGCGACGGCAGCGGTTTGCTGGTCGCCCATGAAAATACGTATCACGCGAATGTTTTCTCGGCATTCGGGTATCTTCACTTTTTCAAACAGATTTACGCGCTGTGAGGTTGTGCGTAGTTCGTCTGTGAGTAAACGATGCTGTTCCTCGATGATCTGCCGTTCTACACGCAAGCAGATTAGTTGACGTAGTATTCCGATCCCCGCATCGATCCATGCCGCTGTTTTAAATAGATCTGGCATTTCTTCGACAAAGGAGATGCTTCCAAAGATTGGAATTGTTACTCCCGCGATGTTGCCGCTGGAGCGTTGAATCTCTTTGACTTGAATATACGGCTCGAAATCGAACGGCTCGGAAAAGAGCTTTACCCAAGCATTGAGGTCTGTGCGTGCCTGATCCTCTTCTGAGCGTTTTGCATCGATCTGTGCGTCGAGCGTCCGCAATTCCACCTGCAACTGTTGTTTTTTCAGCAAGAGTGTCGGTAGATAGCGGGTGAAGCGAGAGAGCGCGTCGCGCTGAGCTTTCAACTCGTTTTTTGTGTATTTAATCTTGGGCATGTTCAATATGTCCTGTGGACGAATTTAACCTATCCGTTTTTGGGCCAGAAGGCATCCGTTAGTTTTGAAGCAATCCCAGTTTCCTGCGGTTCAAAGCAGTCGGCAAGAATATTCCATCCTCGGTCGAGCGCCTCTTCGAGAGGAATATTCACCGAGAGGTCCATCATTTCCTTTTCGAAACGTTCGCCGTATTTAAGCAGTTTTGTGTCCCATGCGCTCATGCGAAAACCCATCGATTGTTTTTCGAGCGTTTCTTTGAAGGATGCATAGAGCTGAATCATCGTGTCCATGATCGTGCGATGGTCGTCGCGGGTTCGGTCGTTCACCTGCTGTTTCAATCGAGAGAGCGAGCCGAAGGGTTCGATGCGTCCGTTCTTTAGATAGAATTGTCCTTCTGTGATGTAGCCTGTGTTGTCCGGAACTGGGTGGGTCACGTCATCACCGGGCATTGTTGTTACAGCAAGAATGGTGATTGAGCCAGAGCCTTCGAAGTCGACCGCTTTCTCGTAACGTGCGGCGAGCTGGGAGTATAAATCCCCAGGGTAGCCTCGGTTGGACGGGATTTGCTCCATGGTGATCGCCACCTCTTTCATCGCGTCTGCGAAATTGGTCATATCCGAGAGAAGCACGAGCACTCGTTTGTCTTGAAGTGCAAATTTTTCTGCCGTCGCCAGCGCAATATCTGGAACCAGCATGCATTCCACGGTCGGGTCTGCGGCGGTATGTACGAAAAGAACGGAGCGCGAAAGCGCGCCGTTTTCTTCTAACGTATCTCGGAAGTAAAGGTAGTCGTCGTGCTTCAGCCCCATACCGCCCAAAATGATGACGTCTACTTCTGCTTGTAATGCGATGCGGGCAAGCAGTTCGTTGTACGGCTCTCCTGCGACCGAGAAGATCGGTAATTTCTGCGATTCAACGAGGGTGTTGAATACATCGATCATTGGAATCCCAGTGCGAACCATATTCCGTGGAATAATGCGTTTCGCCGGATTCACCGAGGGACCACCAATCGGGATCTTGTTTTCCGTGATTTCTGGTCCTTTGTCGCGCGGTACACCGGAACCCGTGAACACGCGCCCCATCAGATTTTCCGAAAAGGGAACCTGCATGGTGTTGCCGAGGAAGCGAACTTTTGAATTGGTCGCGATTCCGCGCCCACCTGCAAAAACCTGCAACGACACGCGATTCGCTTCGAGGCGAATCACCTGTGCGAGCGACGTGCCCATATCCGATGTAACCTGAGCGAGCTCGCCGTACACGACATTCTCTGCCGTGACAACAATCACATTCCCTGCAACCTGTTCGATGCGATGATAAACCTTATGCATACTTTTTTCTCCGATGAAAAATCAACTTATCCCATATTTGGAATTTTTCCGCCTAGTCCTAGAACCTAGCAATGATACGCAATATGAGCAAGTTTGTTTTCCGTACAATCGTACCGATTGCACTATTTCAGTTTTTTAGTAGTCTACTTCTTTATGCGTTGAGGTAGGTTCCAATGTTTGGAATGATAGGATGATAATTATGAAAAACAAAAAGACGATTTTAATCGTGGATGATGAGAAGAGCTCGCGCGACGGGCTTGCGCGAGCCTTGCGGCGAATGTATGGGGTGCGGGTCGCGGAGAGTGGTGCGACGGCGTTGCGGATTCTGAGCGAAGAACAGATCGATGTGATGTTGAGCGATTTGCGGATGCCGGTGATGGATGGGATGACGCTGATGCAACGCGCCCTCGCTGGGTCGCCGGATTTAACGTGTATTCTTTTGACGGCGTACGGAAGCGTGGAGACTGCGGTGGATGCAATGCGACATGGCGCTGCGGATTTTCTAACCAAACCTGTGAATTTATCCGAGCTGGAACTGGTCCTTCAACGCGTTCTCCGCTCCAGAGATGCGGAGGCGGAGAATCGTCAGCTTCGTGAGCAGCTGGATTCGAAGTTCGGAATGGAAAACATCATCGGAACATCACCGGCAATGGGAGAGGTGTTCGATACGGTTCGGCAGGTGGCGGGTTCGCGGGCGACGGTGCTTGTGCAGGGGGATAGCGGGACAGGAAAGGAGTTGATTGCAAAGGCGATTCATCAGTTGAGTTCGCGCAAACACGGGGCGTTTGTCCCTGTACATTGCGCGGCGCTTTCTTCTACGTTGCTGGAAAGCGAGCTGTTCGGTCACGAAAAAGGGGCCTTCACTGGGGCGACGGAGCTCAGGAAGGGACGCTTCGAGATGGCGGATGGAGGCTCGCTTTTTCTGGATGAAATCGGTGAAATTGATGCGTCGGTGCAGGTGAAATTATTGCGTGCGCTTGAGGAGCGTGCGTTCGAGCGTGTCGGTGGGCAGGAGACGATCGAGGTGGATACTCGCTTGATCGCTGCGACAAATCGAGATTTGAAGAAAATGGTTGCCGAGGGTACGTTCCGAGAGGATTTGTACTACCGTTTGCATGTGGTTGCGATTGATCTTCCGCCCATCCGGGCGCGAGTTGGGGACGTCCCGCTTCTCTTGAACCATTTCCTCGCGGAATTTAACGCGGAAAACGGACGGTCTATTGAGGGTTTTTCTGCGGATGCACTGGATCTTCTTCAGGCGTATCGCTGGCAAGGAAATGTTCGCGAGCTTCGTAATGTGGTGGAACAAATGGTTGTCCTTTCGCACGGAAACCAGATTTGCGTGCAAAACTTACCTGCGTATATTCGCGAGACGGATGAAAAAAAATCAGTGCCGTTTAGGGAGGACGGAACGCTGTTGGCGATGGAAAAACATGCGATTTTACAGGCACTTAAGCGCGCCGGAGGCAACCGGACTCGTGCTGCGGAGCAGTTGGGAATCAGCCGCAGAACGCTTCATCGAAAGATTACGGAGTATGGATTTACTGAAGTTAAATGAGATTGAGATTGAACAAGTCGAAGAGTTAAAGGAGTATTTCAGCTCTTCTACTTTTCGGATTTTGAATCTAAAACAGAATGAATAGGATTGTAAGCTAATGGAAAAATCAGAGAAAAATCAGAAACAGCCTTTTGAATCAACGCTACAAGACCTTGTTTACAGCGTGGATGCAGGGAGCGGTCTTAAAATCATCCGGACGGCGCTTTTTTGTCTTTTTATTGTAGGGCTCGTCGTAATTTTTACTGCACGACAGTTCCGTGGGTTTGACTCGGAGGCGGCGATGGATAGTGCACAACTTGGCCGAAATCTAGCTCAAACGGGGCAATATGTAACCCAATGTGTACGCCCTGTAACCATTGCCACGGTTTCGGCAAATACGTTTGACGGGGATGCAAAAATTATGGGACATCCAGAACTGTTTCGTCCGCCCCTCTATCCGGCTATTCTAGCTGGAGCCTTTAAGTTTTTCAGTTTAATTAGAGTGGACCTTTTTCCGGACAGTGAGGCATTTCGCGGGATGCGGGTTTATCCGGCGGAGCAATGGGTTGTCATTCCGATCAACCATATTTTCACATGTCTTACCGGTCTTTTTCTGTATTTACTAGGACGCAGGTTGTTTTCCGATAAAATTGGACTCCTTGGGGTGACGACCTATTTTCTGACTCAGATGGTTTGGCAAGACAGCATCGCAGGAACCGGAATTCCTGTTCTATCGTTTTTTGTCTTGGGCGCGACCTATTTTGCTCTTCTTGCGATGGTTCAGCGGCGCGAGCGCAAACCGCTCTGGAACTGGGCTTTACTGTTCACCTTTTCAATTGTTTTTTCAGCCGCAGCATTTATGACGCACTATGTCGCATTAGCCGTCATCCCAGGTTTAGCTCTATTTATTTGCTTGATGGGTTCTCGATCGCAACGCGGCGGACACCTCGCCTTCTTCTATCTCGTTTTCGTAGGGCTTCTGGTTTCGCCATGGCTCATTCGAAACATTCAGGTTTCCGGCTCCCCTCTCGGGCTAGCTCCGCATCTGGCGCTCGTTGATACCGCCGCGTATCCTGGCGACACACTCGCGCGAACACTTAAACCCACATTCAACTTAATGGGCGACTTCCAGCGAGCAAAAACCAAATGGACAATGAACTTCGCTTCGTTTTACGAAGAAAGCTTCACCTCTATGGGCGGTGGATTGTTGATTGCATTTTTCATGGTGACATACTTCTACCGTTTCGCCAGAGTACACGTACACAACATGCGCTGGGGAATCGGACTTTCCATGGTTCTGTTTTTCATCGGGGCAGGCTTTTTTGGCTCAGAAGCGTACCAGTTTTATCACCTGTTCTGGCCTTTTGTGATTTTATACGGACTGGGCTTCTTCTCCATCTTGCTCGATCGACTCGACTTGAACATCGAAATCTACAAAACCGGGTTAACGGGGCTCGTAATCGGGCTAACTGCCCTTCCGCTTCTCGTTACCATTTTTCTTTCCCCGCCTCCGAACCTCCCATATCCACCCTACTACGCTCCGTTTGTCATGCGCGTAAGCGAACTGCTCAAACCGCCAGAAGTGATGTGCTCTGATATGCCATGGGCAACCGCTTGGTACGGAAACCGAACATCGATTCTCCTTCCGGAAACGTTGGACGACTACTACGAAATCAACGACTACCGCAAATACATCAGCGGGCTATACATCACAACGCTCACCAAAGACAAGCCATTTGTTAGTCAACTGCTCGAAGGCCCAGAAAAAACATGGCTCCCAATCATTATGGGACGTTTAACGAAAGACTTCCCTCTCCGCCACGGATTCGCATTAAACAAACAGGACCAGCTTTTCCTCTCCGACAGCGTTCGCTGGGGCGCGGGCGAAGCCGCGCAGCCGTCGGAGGGCGAGGAGTAGGGAATGTTGAATGTCGAACAAGGAATATCGAATTTCGAAGGGATCTTTCCCAAATAACCAATAACGAATAACCAATAACTCCTTTTTATGCGCATACTTTTTTTTGGTTCAGCATCGATTGGTTTCCAAACCTTGGAAACCCTGCTTGGCAGTACGCACGACGAACTCGTCGGCGTTGTGACCCAACCCGATCGTCCAGCCGGGCGAAAGAGGAAGCTCACACCATGTCCAGTAAAAACATTTGCGCAGGAACGAAACATTCCCATTTTTTCCCCAGAAAAAGTAGGATCCTCTGACAGCTTCCAAACCTTGGAAAAACTCGACGCCGACCTTTTCGTCGTTGTCGCGTATGGACAATACATTCCACAATCTATTCTAGGGCTTCCGCAGTTTGGCTCCATAAACCTACATCCCTCCCTACTGCCAAAATATAGAGGATCCTCACCGATCCAATGGGCGCTGGCAGAAGGTGAAACCATTACAGGCGTAACCATTCTTTATGTAAGCGAAAAAATGGACGCCGGAGACATTCTATGTCAGCGCGAAATTCCGATCGCTTCAGAAGACAACGCATTAACAATGGAACCCATTCTCGCCAAGAGCGGAGCGGAATTACTTCACCAAGCGGTAAATCAGATTCGCGAAGGAACCGTTCGAGCCACGCTACAGAACGAGGAACAGGTCTCTGAAGTGCGAAAGCTCACAAAAGAGGACGGGCGACTCGACTGGAATCGATCCGCAGAAGAGCTAAACAACCGAATCCGCGGTTTTATTTCTTGGCCTGGCTGTTTTTGTGAGACAGCCACAGGGCGGCTCAAAGTTTTGCGTGCGCAAGTTGAATCGAAACAAGGAGTTCCAAGCGAAGTGCTGGACATTTCTACTGCTGGACTCTTGGTTGCGACAGGCAATGGAGCGTTACGACTCCTAGAGGTACAGCCTGCTGGGAAAAAACCAATGGACGCAGCCGCATATCTTCTAGGATACCCCCTTCAATTGGGTGATCTACTTGGCTAGAACAAAAGCGCTTTTTATATTCCATAAAAGAAGTGAGACGCCACGAATTGACGGCAAAATGATGGAATATTCCAAAAGGATTTTTAAAAACGAACCGGAAGACCGTGCGTGGCTTCCGCTGGACACCGTGTGTATTCAGGAGCCGTTCGAGGGACGAATCGAGGTTCTCGACGGACAGGGCATCGGCTACGCCATGTTCGAGCTGAAGCGCAAAAAACAATTCATCGTTTCCGGAGCACTGGGCGAGCACCGAGTCGTTTGTGATGGAAAACCAATCGGATCGTTTTTCGTTGATTGCGAAACGGTCATCGACGATCAGGGCGGTGTATATAAGAAGCTGCTGGCGACCCTTCGGGGAACCCTGTCGGGCGGCGAGACGTTTCGGGTCGGAGATGCCGTTTACCACGTCTTTGTCCGTTGGCTTCGCGACCACGTCCACACTCTTAAAGGGATGCAATATTTTGAGAGCAACATCAAATCGGCCATTGACCTGTTCCGAGACACTCAGCGCAAAGATGGAATGATCTGGGACAATTTGTATCCCAGAACCAAAGAAACCAATTTCTGGGAGATGGAGTTTGCTTATGGCGATTTCATACGGGTGATCGAAAACGGAACCCTGGAGCTCAAGCGCATTCCAGTGGAGGCCGATGTTGAATATCTGTTTGTTGAAGGTTTGTACCGAACGTGGAAAGCGACGGGCGATACAGCGTGGATGCGCGGCGGTCTGGATTCCGCCATCGCGGCCATGAACTACTGCAAAACCAGTCCGTACCGCTGGTCAAAAAAGCTCGGGCTGATCAAGCGCGGATACACCATCGACACCTGGGATTTCCAGAATGCCGAAGACAAAATGAGAGCCGGTCAAGGACCCATGGTGGTGAAATTTGACAAAACCCGCTTCGGCATCATGCACGGCGACAACACCGGCTATGCGATGGCCTGCCGCCAGCTGGCCGAAATGCTTTGCGTCGGCGGACGCGATAAAGAGGCCGCCGCTTTCCAAGCATTGGAAAAAGAAATCCGCCAACGTCTCGATAAACTCAGCTGGAATGGACAGTTCTTTACGCATCATGTTCCGGAAAACCCGCGCATCAAACGGGATCTCGGGGTGGATGAGAAAACACAAGTGTCGCTTTCCAATGCGTATAATCTGAGTCGTGGAATCCGACCCGCGCAAGCAAAAGCCATCCTTGAAACGTATCAGCGCATTCGTCGCGAAATGCCGAAAAGCTCGCCCGGCGAGTTCTACATGATTTATCCCCCGTTCGGAAAAGGCTTCGAGCATCAGGGCCCGATTTGGGAATACATGAATGGTGGCGTAACCACCATCGTTGCTGGCGAACTCGCCAAAGGCGCATTCGAGCACGGCGCCGAATCGTACGGCGTGGAGATCCTTAACACCATGCAGGCGTGGGCCGATCGGCACGACGGCTATTTCCACTGCGCTCTGCGCGGTTGTATGCCAAAAGAAGAAAAGCTCCACCTCAAAAAGCTGAACATCAAACCTCATCTGAACGCAGACGTTCGCGGCGACTCCGCTCTGGCAATCCCGTGGACGGGTGAAGGCGACAACGATTTGCGAAAGCATCCGAGTGGAACAAAAACCTATCACGGCGTTTCATTCGACATCACAGACCCCGCAAAAAACCAGCGAAAAACCTGTGTTGCAATCGGATCGGATGCCCCTTTTGCTCAAGAAATTCGGATTCCGACGAACGGCCTACACGCCTCCGTTTATTTGTTGCACGCAGTACACGGAAAAGGCGTGGCGGGAACCGTCACCTTCACCTATGACGATGAGTCCGAAGCCGTTCAATACATTAAAGAAGGCGAACACTACGGTCCGTGGTGGATGCCGATGGAACCCGCTGGATTCGAATGCGGAAACGTTTGCAACGGAGGAAAACACCCCGTCAACTACCGCGTCGCATGGCGTGGCACCAACCCAACCTGCTCAAATGTCGGCAACTACATTTGCGGAATCAACAACCCGCACCCTGATCGAAAAATCGAGCACATCACCCTTCGAGCCGGACACGACAACGCCTGCTGGTTCGTCTTTGCCGCGACCGCCAGCAAAGAAGCGGTTCGCTTCCCCGAAACCGAAGTCTCCTATGGCATCCCCGACAACTGGGGCGCCGCCGCCGTCACGCATGCCCTCATCGAAGGGTTGGCCGGAACGCAACTCCACGCGCTCAAAGATCCGGCGGTTCGCATTTGTCCCCGGTGGGATGCTGCGGGTGTCAAGCGGGTCACAGTTTGCACAAAACTCCCCGCATCCAACGCCTACGTTCGTTATCAATACACATATAACGAAAAAACCAAAACCCTTCGCCTAAAACTGGCTGGGCAGGCAGAAAAGTACACTGTGGAAATCCTCCTACCCTCGACGCTTACGCCCCGACAAGTACGCGTAAACGGGAAGGATGTCCCCATAAAAATCAGACAGAACCATTGCATTTTAAAATGCTCCGGTCGGCAATCGCACTCCATTGAAGTGCAATCCAAAGAAACGATGTTTTCAGGGTCAAAATAGTCCTTTTGATTTCCGTAACGTCTAGACATTGCTAAGTTAAGCCATTTTACCACCACCGCAATCACGATTCTACAGCTATTTTGATCACTAATCTTTACGAATCTCTTCTGGATCATTTCTGATCTATTTAGTCCCATTCGTGTAGATTCGGTTAAGCCAGCAATGCTGGATTGTTCTATTC
>JAOZMR010000059.1 GCA_029934215.1 Pontiellaceae bacterium
CATTCAAGTTGCGAGGCAAAACCCAGAAATCAGCGTTTTGTATGAGGGCTGGTATGAGGGCTGGAGAATACGGCGAATGGTGTTCCATTCGCGATGATCTCCGGATTGTTCAAGCTTTTGGCGAATCCAGTTGAGAAGGTGGTAGGCGAGAACGCTGATGAATATATGACCGTCAACGCGGTCTTCCAGTTGGTGGTGGTTTGGACGAAGTCCGAGGGAGCTTTTCAACATACGGAAACCCGATTCAGCCTTGAGTAGGCTCATGTAGAGTTCCCACAAGGTGATCGCATCGACGGTTTAGTCGGTTTTGAGTACATAGCTTCCGCAAAGTTCAAGTGCCTCCGAAAGTTTCTTTTCAAACGGAGGGGATTCTTTTTTATACGAGACTTGAATTAATCTCCCACCCATCAATGCCCCTCCCTAGGGAATCGGCAATCGAAAATCTTAAATCGGCAATGCTTTTTCTTCTAACGGTCTATGGCATCTCGCAAAGCAATTTCTTCTGCCATCTCTTGGCATTGCACAAGATCCTCACCCGAGAAACCACACTTCTCTAACCAAATTAAATCAACAGTGCCATGCTGGAAATCAACGGGCAAACTATGCTCCGCGATGTGCAACGCGCAAAGAATGCCGCGCTCGGTCTGATGACTTAGAGCTGGATCATGATGAAAAGCAACCGCAAAAACCTGATCGTTCGAGAAACCCCAAACCGCCAATAAGTATGCTGCGATTTCTGCATGCCCAACTCCTATTATGCTGCGTTCTAAATCGATGTCAGCCCCCTCCCCCGCACGAACACGGCGGAGAACCTCATCCCATTTGTCTTTTGCATAGCGTCCAAGAATGATTTTACCCAGGTCATGGGCAAAACTACAAAAGACCCCTTGATCAATCATGCGGCGACAGTTGCCCCAGTTAAACAGCAACTTTTCAACCACCTTGGAGCAGATAATAGAATGTCGATTCAGGTTCTCAAAAAACAATTCATCCATCGCCGAGGTTTTGAACGCATCGCACACACCTTGGGCAAACACAATACTGCGAATGGTTGAGGTGCCCAACATCGAAACAGCCTGCGCAAGGTTTTCAACATTCGAACGCAAGCTGAATAGAGCCGAATTGACCGTCCGAAGAACTTTTGCGCTCAAAACCACATCCTGAGCGATAATGTCTGCGATTTCACCCATGCCTGTGTCTAGGTTGCTTAGCTTCACACTCAGCTGGTCGAAGATTCTAGGAAGCGGCGGCAACGTATCGCCATCACCCGTCAGCGTAAAAATCTCTGGATTATTAATCAATGTACGTAGAGTCAACGCCTTATTCACCTGTTCAGTAAAAGAACTGGGTTTAATCGGAGCAATCAGCACCTGTTGGGCTGGACCAACCGTCGCCTGATGGCAATCCTCCTCCGGCTTTGAGACGAGCAGGAAACGAATGGTCTCCGGCGTGGCCTTCTTCACCTCGCCCAGGAAAGAGGTACCGGAACCCGGCATTTTTTCTGGCGCAATCAAGATATCAACCGGAGCCTGAGCATTCAGCGCCAGCGCCTGCGGACCCGTGGAGACGAACTGCAGATCCCAGCCGTTCTCCTCCGGCTTGATCACCGCCCGATAAATCTGTTGCATCTTCTCAATCGGCTCGATGAATATTACTTTTTGTGACTCAGACATAATTGGAACTTACAAACAAAACCCCTAAAACCCAATACTTTAACTCAACCTATGGATTTCATCTTGCAACTCACACATCACAAATTCGACATCCTTCACGCTGATTCCAAGCCGCTCCTCGCTCGACGAACAGACATCATAGCACAAGCCATCGACCCCTAGGCCGGTACCGCACATCAAAGAGATTGCGCTTGCAGCATGAACCAGATCGACCGCCATCTTATCGCCTGGGCACAAATCCGGTTCAAGATACCAGCGCACCACATGAACGAGCTCCTCTGGAATCGACCACTGCTCCAGAAGAGTCGCCCCGACCTCTGCATGATCAATCCCAAGCACCAACTGTTCTGCCTTATCAAACGGGATGTTTTTTTCATTCACGATCTTGCAGATTGGATCGGCATCCACCTCCAGATAGGTTCCAAGCACCAGTTTACCGATATTATGAAGCAAGCCCGCAGTAAACGTATAATGAGGCGGACGAATTTTCAGGGTTTTGGCCAAGAGGTTAGAAGCAACCGCAGTCGAAATCATACTCTCCCACAAACTACCGGCCGGCAGGCCGTAGCCTTGGACTGGGTAATCCGAGATTTGGCTCCCAGCCGAGAGGAAAAGCATACGAGAAATGGTTCCAACTCCAAGCCGCACCAATGCCTCCTTCACCGTATGAATCTTGGTGGGAGAAGCGAAATAAGCCGAATTGGCAAACCGAAGAATATTCACGGTCAGAGCCGGATCGATCTCTAGCGCACGGCTGATTTGATCCGACGAGGAATCCGGATTATTCATTACATCCAACGCTCCAATCGCCGGGCTACTCAGAAACTCGATATCACCGAGAGCCGATAAAATTTCATCCCGTTTGCTCATGCCTTGCCCCCAGTCGCGCTGGGACCACTTCGATTCGTCGTTACAGAATCATCGTCAACCATCCTGAGGAGCTCTGGGGCAATGCGGTCAATCGACCGAACACACGAAGCGCCCCCGCGAGCAATCGCCTCCTTTGGCATTCCAAACACAACGCAACTCGCCTCATCCTGGGCAACCGTCTTTGCCCCAGCCTGCCGCATCTCTAACAATCCATTGGCTCCATCATCACCCATTCCAGTCAGAATCGCGCCGACAGCATTCGCTCCTGCGTAACGGGCAACCGACTTGAACAACACATCAACACTCGGCCGCTGATGGCATACGGGCGGGCCATCATTCAACTGCACAATGTAGCTGGCACCACTCCGCGCAAGCGTCATATGCTTTCCGCCAGGAGCAATCAGCACCCGCCCCACCATCAGCTGGTCGTTGTGCTCTGCCTCCTTAATCTGCATCGCACACGTTTCGTTCATGCGAGCGGCAAAAAGCGACGTAAAGCGAGGCGGCATATGCTGCACAACCACCACCCCCGGAGTCGTCACCGGCAAAGCGTGGAACACGCGGCTCAGCGCCTGGACCCCGCCCGTGGAAGACCCGATTGCAATAACCTTGCGCGTCGTCTGGGTCATTGCAGTTTTCCTCACAACAGGTCGAGCCAACCGAGCACGCGGCACCGGCGGCACAAAACTACGCGGCGCCGAACGGATCAAGGCCGCAAGTTCGTCGGTTGTTTTTTGAACACTATACTCCGTACCTGGTTTTCGAACCACCTCGACCGCTCCGGCCTCCAGCGCCTCCAGCGCCACCGGTCCACCTCGGTCGCCCAGCGAACTCAGAATAATGATCGGCATGGGCCGGGCCGCCATCAACTTATGTAGAAACGTAATGCCATCCATTCGCGGCATCTCAACATCCAGCGTCAACACATCCGGCTTCAACGCAACAATCTTTTCACGCGCGACATACGGATCTGGCGCAGTTCCGACCACCTCAATACCCGGCTTCGCGTTCAGCTCCCGAGCAAGAATCTTACGGACAACCGCCGAATCGTCTACGACCAGCACACGAACATTTCTTTTTTTCAGCAATCCGCTCATTATAGCTCCTTCGCCCCTTGAGGTGTTTTCATAAAAACGACTCCCGTATCCAAACGCATATACAGGCTGCGGGGAGTATCCCCGCCGACATCCTCCGCCTCGATCATCAACCCGGCACGCCAAAGGCACTTTCGGATTGCGAGATGGTTTCGTTTACCAATATCAAAATTGGCTGGGCCATTACGCATCGCAGCCCCACCAGCGATTTTCACCTTCATAAATTGTTTTTGGCACCCGGCCGCATACATCGTTTGCAGCAGCAACTTCAAACCCGTATCTGCGAACATAAACGGCACCGTCAACGCCTTATCAGGATTCAGCTTCGACTCCGGAAGCTGGAAATGCAACATACCACCCGCCTTCTTTTTACGGTCATAAACACAAACCCCGATGCACGACCCCAGCGAATACGTAACAATCGTACCCGTACCGGATGTCGAAAACTTCGCATCCGAGACCCCGACCGTTAGCCTATTTTTGAATGATGTATTCATCTTTATTTTTTCTGATAGATCGTAGGTTCAATATAATTAAACCGATGCTTGGTTCCGGAAAGCGATTCTGAATGACCGATGAAAAGCATGCCGCCCGGCGACAAAACATCGTAATAACGGTTCACCAGCCTCTCCTGAGTCGGCTTATCAAAATAGATCATCACATTTCTGCAAAAAATGAAATCGATTCCACTCGAAACCGGCCACTCCTGCATCAGATTGATCTGCCGAAAAACCAGCATCTTTCGCAGCTCACTCCTTGCGAGAAAATTACGCTCGCCCGTTCCCGCCTTAGACTCAAAATACTTCGTACGAATTGCAGAAGCAACACCCTCCAAACGCTTCTCGGGATAGCAGCCCTCTTTAGCGGCGCGAACCATCCGCGAAGAAATATCGCTCGCCAGGATCTTCACATTAGCCCGACACGCAGACGGAATACTCTCCGCCAGCGTAACCGCCAACGAATACGGCTCCTCACCACTCGAACACCCCGCACTCCAGCAACGCAACCGCAACCGCTCGGGGCTCGGCGCATTTGAAACCAAACTCGGAATCAAAACCTGCTGCAAATAGTCAAAATGCTTACTCTCGCGAAAAAAGCTAGTGAGATTCGTACTCAGATTATCAATAAAATGAACAAAATCCGGCTGAGCGGAATCGCTCAACACATGATCCAGATAATCGCTATAACACTTAAACGTGCTACCCCGAATCAGCTTTGCCAACCTAGACTGAACCAACTCCCGCTTATCCGCCTTCAGATTAATCCCGCAATGGTCATACACCGTTCGGCTAACCCTCGTGAAATCATCGTCAGACAATGCTATTTTCTCAGGGAACATGGTTCAAATCTCCTCATTAAATCTGACTAATTTTAAAAATCCCAGCAATATCAAGAATCAAACTAACCTGACCATTCCCCATAATCGCGCCACCGGAGATCCCAGGAGTATGGCTCAAAACACTCCCTAAGCTTTTAAGAACCACCTGTTGTTGACCCAGCAGATCATCAACCAAAAGACCGCAAGCACAATTATCCTGCTCCACCACCACCACAAGCCCATCCTGCGGATTCGTGGAATGCGGCTCCACAGAGAACAGATCATGCAAACGAACCATATTCAACAGCTCGCCGCGATCATTTACCATTTCCCCGCGTCCTTGCACCGTAGAAAGATCCTTGGCTTCCGGGCGGAAACTCTTACGAATCACATTAATCGGAATAATAAACGGTTCATCGCCGACAGAAATAATTTGACCATCAATAATCGCAAGCGTCAGCGGCAACGTAATCGTAAACAACGTCCCCTTCCCTGGCGTCGACTTGATATCAATGCGGCCCCGGAGATTCTCGATATTCCGCTTCACAACATCCATCCCAACACCTCGCCCAGACACCTTCGTCACCTTCTCGGCAGTAGAAAGACCGGGCGTAAAAATAATATTAAAAACATCAGAATCCGACGGCGTGCTACCCGGCGCAAACACCCCACTCTGAACCCCCTTCTCAAACAGCTTCTCCCGATTCAGCCCACGACCATCATCCTCAAGCTCAATCACAATATTACCGGCCGCATGAAACGCACGCAACTCGATCTCTCCGCTCTCAGCCTTACCTGCCTCTTTTCGTCCATCGGGCGTTTCAACACCATGATCCACCGAATTACGAATCATATGAACCAACGGGTCAGCCAACTTATCGACAATCGAGCGGTCGAGCTCGGTCTGCTCCCCCTGCATTGAAAAATTAATAGATTTACCCGCCTGGCGAGAAAGATCGCGGGACATCCGCGCCATCTTCTGAAAAATCCCGCTAATCGGCACCATACGCATCGATGTCGAAAGCTCCTGCAACTCACGAATCAGCTTTCCCTGATGCAAAATATCATGCTCCAACTTATCCCCACGGGGCGTCCCATCCGTCTTCAACGACTCAGAAACCATCAGCTGCGCAATCACCAACTCGCCGATCATATTGATCAGATTATCGAGCCGAGACGTTTTCACCTTAATCGACTCCTCAACATGAGCGTGCGCCTTTTTCGCGGCAACCGCAGGAGTTCCAGGCGAAGACGCCTGAGCAGGAGCGGGCGCAACAACATCCTGCTCCACCTCGACCGGTTTCTCGACCTCAACAACTGCCACCTCTGCCACAGCAGCTGCCTCAACAACCGCTTCCACAGGCACATCCTCTGCCGCAGCCTCAGCAACCTCTTGCACCGCAACAGCCTCAGCAACCTTCTCTTCTATCACCTCCGCAGCCTCAGCAGAACTCTCCACATGCGGAACCGTTGCGGTTCCATCAACACACTGCTGAAGAAGCGCACTCAACTCATCAACGCCGGGATAAAAAGAAACCACATTGTCTCCATTAATCGCATCCCTCAGCGCATCCAGCATCCCCTTCAGCATATCGATGGTCTTATAAACCGCATCCGCATTCACATCCGTCAAAACAACCGACCCCTTACGAGCCAGATCGAGCAACGTCTCAGCATTATGCGTCAACTGGCCAATCTGCTGCAAATTCATGAAGCCCGCCATACCCTTGATCGTATGGAACGCACGGAAAATCAGATTCAGCACATCACTATTCGCGAGATCATCCTCAAGCTCCAGCATCGCGCCCTCAGCCGCCTCAAGATGCTCCATCCCCTCAACCGTAAAATCCTCAATCAGCTCAACATCATCGGCAGGAATCGTATATCCAGGATCTTCCGAAGCACTCGACACAACAACCGGCTCCGACTCATCCGCCCCCCCCAGCAAACGCAGCACCTGCTGCAGCTTACCACTCGCCGCTCCAAGCTTTTTAGAACAGAGCTCTTGATCATCGAGCGCATCCTGCAAAAAGCGGCAACCCTGCCACAACGCATCAATCACCTCAAAGCCAAGCCCATCGCAATCCGCAAGCACCAAACTCAAGTTCTCAACCAAACCCTCAAGCGCAACACGATTTGCAGAAGCAAAATCGCCCTCGGCTGAGGTAATCAATTTAATAAGTGTTTCCATAGCAGCCACAATACCCTCCTGCAACATCCTTACAACGGATCGAATCCAACGCTCACTGCGCTGGGAACACGACCTTCACACGAAACGGACTCAACTCCTTCAGCTCAATCTGATACGTAAAAACATGAACAGATTGCACGCCTTCAAGGTTTGGAACCTCGCCATCTCCGATCACGATTGGCAACTTAAGGTGCATCGTAAACTGATCTCCAAGGCCCTCAACATCCGGGACCCCCGCACGGAAAACCTTACTAAAGGAACCCGTAAGCAAATTACCGACCTCGCCCACCGCATCCGCCAGCATCAACACATCCTCCTCCTTGCCCTTCAAGCAATCCTCTTTGATCCGGGGAATCGGCAACATAACCGTCACTCCGCCCAAGGAAAAAACCGCATCCCTTTCGAGAACAATCTGGAACATTCCGGCTCCGGAAGTCTCTCCGGCATACGCAATATTATTGATCGCAACAATCCCTTCGACCTTCGTCTTAAGCTCTGCCACAGCAACCGTTTCTGAAGAGACAAATTTGCTCTTGAAATCCCTCTCAAACATCCATCGATACCCATCACAGAAATCTCTCAAAGATGCCGTACTCAGCTCCTCAAAAAACTTCGCAGGCTTTGTCCTTAAATCACTCACGCTTTACCTCCAGAATACATATGAACCAAATTAAGCTGAACGCAATACTGGTCAGCAACGGCAACTGTTGCACTCAGCTTAACCTCACCAGCCCTCAAGGCATTGCACATCGAACATCCACTGACCACCGTTGGCACAGAAACCGTAATCTCGCCGAGTCGATCATATAGCATCGTTTTCAGTGTTCCCATCGTCATATTTGCAACCTCGCCAATTGCATCTGGGATATCCGAAGGCTCCATTTCATCCTCATCCTCAAACGCCAACAGATTCATCGTGATCTCTTTTGCGCAAGCGGCACTACAACTAATACTTAACGAACCATCAAACAGCCCACGAAAAGAGACCGAGCCCAAAATACAAGGCTGATCACCCAGATCCTCCTCGATTGGTCCAGACGAATTAATCTCCATGAACACCATCGTGTTAAACACTTCAGTGATTGCCTCTCTCAACGCGGAAGGATTGCATAAATCTTTTTCAACTTCACTCATCGGTACGATCTCCTATTTAAATCTAGTTTTAAAGTAGCGGGGTTAATTTTTCTGTGAACTTCTCTGGGGTAAACGGCTTACTAATGTAGCCATCAGCCCCCGCCTTCATCGCCTCTGCAACAAACGCGGCAGAACTCTCCGTTGTAACCATAATGATACGCGTATCCTTCCGCTCAGGAAGCTCAGTACGAACCTTCCGCACCATCTCAATCCCGCTCATTCCAGTCATATTGACATCACAAAGAACAACATCAATCGCATCCGCAGAAAGCTTCTCAAAACCCTGCTCCCCGCTCTCCGCCTCAAACGTCTCCGAAAAAGAGAGTCCAGACATCCGCACCGTCCGTTTAACAATTCGTCTCATCGTCGATGAATCATCGATAATTAGTAAAGTATCTGCCATTTCCTGTTTCCTGTTTTTATAGTTCAAAAAAGGACCGCCAAGCCTAATCGCTGGCGGCCTTTACACCGTTTTTATTCGTTAAATCCGTCCATATCGTCATCGAACGGAATCATCTCAGACGCTGTTTTATGCTCCGAAAATGCCGGCTTTTGCGGGCTAGCCAAACGAGGTCGGCTCGGACGAGCCGCAGCAGCACTCCGTGGCATTGCCGCACTGCGCGACAATCCTCCAGAGCCCTTATCCCCATCAACAAGCATTTGTAACTCATTCACAACAGACGTCATCTCCTCCGCCTGCGCGCTAAGCTCCTCAGACGCACTCGCAGACTCCTCCGCATTCGCGGCGTTCGACTGCGTCACCTGATCCATCTGCGATATCGCGGAATTAATCTGTCCAATCCCCTGCGACTGCTCCTCCGCCGCAGCTGAAATCTCGCTAACCAGCTCAGACGTCCGAGCCACACCTGTCGTAATCTCCTCAAGAGATTTACCAACACTCGATGCAATATCAACACCACTCTGTGCGTTCTTCACAGACTTCTCAATCAGCTCAGATGTACTCTTCGCAGCCTCCGCAGAACGTTTCGCCAAATTACGAACCTCTTCAGCAACCACAGCAAAACCCTTACCCGCTTCACCTGCACGGGCGGCCTCAACCGCAGCATTCAGCGCCAACAGATTCGTCTGGAAAGCAATCTCATCAATCCCCTTAATAATCTTTGCCGTTTCAGATGCACTCGACTGAATCTCATTAATCGCAGAACTCATCTTCTCCATCTCTATTCCACCCTTATCAGCCGCAGACTTCGCCTGAGAGGCAAGCGCATTCGCCTGCTGCGCATTCGCTGCACTCTGCTTGGTCATAGACGTCATCTCTTCTAGACTCGAAGAGGTCTCTTCCAAACCTGCTGCCTGCTCCGTAGCTCCTTCTGCTAGACTCTGCGACGCAGAGGAAACCTGTCCAGAGGCAGAAGACACCTGATCCGCTCCCTCTGAAAGCGATAAAATGATCCGATTGATCGGCTTCGATATGGAGCGAGTAATCATTATCGCAAGTGCAAGTATCGCACAAAGTCCGATAATTGCGATAATACCGATCATCCACTTGATGCTTGTCACTGCGGCAAAGGCGACACCTTTCTCGATCTCACAAATCAGAGCCCATTTTTCGCCATAAACATCAAGCGGAGCCCAGGCAGATAACACACTGCTCCCCAAATAATCCGTAATAATCCGAGCATCACTCTGCCCAGAAAGAGCTTCCTTCACAGCATCCGTAGAAACCGTCCTTTTGTTTTTGAAAGAATTTTCGATGCTATAGTCGCTTTCCAGAACGGAATCAGATCTCATCCGGCGATCTTCCCCGACAAGATACGCCTCAAGAGACCGTTCTTTATCAGAACCAGTCTGCATCATCGATGATATAGAGTCAGCTGAAAGTTGCAAACCGACAATCAGTTCAACTTCTCCCTCATACATAATCGGCTTGGCAATAAATGCGCAAATTTGCCCATCACTAGGTGCATAGACCTCAAAATCGGCAAATCCAAACTTCTTTGTCTTGAACGTCTTTTCGACCAGTCTGCCCATATTGCTATCGCTATACTTTCCGGTCAGGAAATTTTTCTCAGCATCGTCCTTGCCGCCCACCGTATAGAAACAGTAGCCATCCGGATCGATCAAAAACAGATCGTAATAACCGTACGCATCAACATATTTCTCAAAGTAATAAACACCCTTCTCATCCTTAGGGCAAAACGCCTCCGCCACATCAATCTCAGCGAGTAACGCCCACGTCATATCCCCAACCTTCACAGGAGCATACGATGACAAAACATGATTGTTATTGTAATCTAGGATTGCATCCGCGCCCATTTCCCCAGAAAGCGCCGCACGAGATCCTTCCGTATCAACACTACCTTTTTGTGGATTAGCAAACGATGCACTCACCGAATGGCACTCTGGATCCGAAAACGAATCCGATCTCATCAACTTATCGGGTCCAACAAGGTACGTTTCTCCCGTTTCGCCAAGACCACTGCGATCTTGCATCACATCATTAATCTGATCCAGTGAAACCTGCACAATGCATGTGCCGATAATTTTACCGTTTGCATCATGGATGGGTGATCCGGCGAATGCTGCCGGCTCGCCACCACTCGGAGCATAGGGTTTAAAATCACTTACAGCATATCCGTTCTTGGAAAGAATCGCTTCATGACAATCATGCAAAGAAGAATCTTCGCAGAAACCATGACGCAAATTTGTGCCCAAATCAGACTCCTTACTCGCAGAATACATCACATGACCATGAGCCGCGCAAACAAGAAAAATATCATCCACACCGCTAGACTTCTGATACGCAAGTACGTTGGCACCTAGCTCGTCCCAGATCGCTTTATATGCAGCCGTTGAGACGTCATAATCCCCATCCGCCTTAGTTTTCATTAAATTATGATACTCCACAAGCTTCACGTAAAGATCGCTAACATCCTTGCTTCTCGCAAAAACCTCGGTATCCGTCTCCAGCCCCTTGAAATACCCTTCAATTTGAGACTTCTTAATATCCCTTATCGCTGTCAGCTTATGGAATGCTTCCGTCTGCAACGTCCCGACCGTCTCCTCCAGAACCAGCATATCGCCCTGACGCTCGCCGAAATACGTCGAAATCTGCGACTCCTTGATTGTCCGCATAGCTATAAGCTGGCTACACGCCTGTTCTCTCAATGCCTCACTCGACTTCCATAACGTGAGAACTGCGATTGTCGCGAAAGGGATCAACCCAACGCATAAAAACCCAGTGATTAACTTTTGACCTAATGATATATTTTTAGTGCTCATACTCTACCTACTCCTTATTTTGATAACTCAATAAAACTACGGCTCGACATCACCCAGCTCAGCTGGGATATCGCCGTCCTCAAACAACACCCGATCAATATCGAGTAAAATGATAATATTACTTTCAATCTTCGCCATTCCCTGAATCAGCGACTGATCCACCGACCCACCGAAATCAGGCGACGACTCCATCGCCTCCTGCGGGATATCGAGAACCTCCGAAACGGCATCGACAATAATACCAATCTGTTTTTTAACGCCATTCTTCAGCGCCTCAACCACGATCATACACGTCTGCTCCGTCACCTCCGCCTCCGGCATACCGAACTTCAACCGAAGATCGATAATTGGAATCACCTGCCCCCGCAGATTGATCACACCCTTAATATGCTCGATAGTCCGCGGAACCTTCGTGATCGACATATAGCCGATAATCTCACGAACCTTCAAGATCTCCAGACCATACTCCTCCGAATGCAGAGCAAACGTTAGATACTTACCTGCTTTTGCTTCCATAAAAACCTCCATTTCAATCGTCCGAGTTTTCCACTCGTAAAACGGAAGAACCTACCCGAGCGAGCCCCCATCAAAAAGCATAATCCGTCAATGATTTCATTAAAAATCTCCAACCACAGGAAAACCTCCTAAAAACAAGGCCCTTTTCAGGCATTGCCGAATGGAGATTGCCGATTGCCGATTGAAAGAAAAGAGTTCCGAACCCTGGAAAACAGAAGATGTTTCATAAAACGTAGACGAGCGCTTCCAGCCTCGTTCCTTGGGTGAATTGGGTCTGGAGCCGGAGAAGAAAGGTTCCCACGGATGAATGGCACTAAGGAGGCTAGAAAATTTAACGTGAATACAGATTGATTTTACAAACCCCTGCTGTACAGTATTTCTTATGACTATTACGGAA